>JAGVGM010000142.1 GCA_020057065.1 Thermodesulfovibrionia bacterium | reverse complement strand
TAGCATTTCACTTGCCCCCTCGAATCCTCGACCCCTTCTTTAAAATAAATTATACTTCACCAGTCTTCCGTCAAGGCCGCCTGCACTTAACGGCTTTTTCCAGGCCGGTTTCAGCCCTATCTTTTTGATAAATTCCCGTTCACCGAAATAAATATAGGCGGCTGAACCTTTACACTTCTGCTTTAAGAAATCACCGAGGGATTCATAAAGGGAGTTAAGTTCCTGTGCATTTCCCGTACGGATACCGTAAGGGGGGTTTGTTATGATAACACCATTCATCAGTCCTTTGCCTGTTCTGAAGTCAAGCTGTTCAAGTTTTATTCTGTTGCCATGCGGCAGGTTCAGGATATTTGTTTTTGAAATCGTAATAGCCTCCGGAGATATATCACTTCCTGAAATAAGGCCCTCAGGCAGATCAAGTACCTGCCCGTCCCGTTCTTTTTTCACCTTTACCCAGAGTGACTTGTCATAATCAGGCAGAAATTCAAATCCAAAGTGTTCACGCAGGAAACCGGAAGGTATTCTGCAGTAATGCATAAGCGCTTCACTGAGTAAAGTGCCGGAACCGCACATAGGGTCATAAAGCGGGACAGATCCGTCCCACTGTGTGTATTTTATGATCGCCGCTGCAACGGTCTCCTGCATTGGAGCAGACACAGCATCTTTCCTGTAGCCCCGGCGATGAAGAGAGCCACCGGATGTATCCACACTGATAACGGCGTTATTATTCCGGATATAAATGTTCAGCCATAGATCCGGAGCCCTTGTATCCACATCGGGTCTTCTCCCGGATTGTTTCCTGAATGAATCTGCTATTGCGTCTTTAAGGCGTAATGATGCGAAGTGAGAATTAGTTATACCGCTGTTTGACACATTACCGAAGACAGCAAATGTATTTCCCGCAGAAATAAAATCCATCCATTTTATTTCCCGGGCCTTTTTGTACAATTGCTCCGGAGTGCGGCAATCAAACGAGGCGAGAGGTGCAAGTATTCTTGAAACAAGTCTTGCGGAATAATTTATGCGGTAAAGCGCTTCTTTATCGGCATTAAAATAAAGCCCCCCATATTCCGGGGTGATGTTCAGCGCTCCAAGTTCAGCCAGTTCCCGGTACCCTAATTCCTTTATCCCTTCTGCGATCTGGGCAAAAAACTGTTTGTTTTTTTGGTATTCATACATAATAAAATAGTTCCATAGTGCAAAAGTAGAACCTCAGTGCATTTTCTGTCCTTGTATTGATGACCCCGACATGATTCAGCAGTATGGGTTATTTTACCAGAAAACAGTTACTTAAGTGCCAAAGGGCATAGTGCAAAAGTTCCGCTTGTAGAGCCAGGGGCGATCCGCCGGATCGCCCCTACGGTTTCATCCACTGAGTCATGACATGTTCCAATATATTCATAGGCAGAGCGCCGTTTTCGAGGAGCCTGTCATGAAATTCTTTGATATCGAACTTTGGGCCGAGCGCATTTTTTACCTTTTCTCTTATCTCAAGAATTTTCAGTTCTCCTACCTTATATGCAAGCGCCTGTCCCGGCATGGCGATATAACGGTCCACCTCAACCTCTATTTCATGAGATTCTTCGCCGGAGTTTTCCATACAGTATTTTATTGCTTCATCACGGCCCCATTTGTAATAATGAAGACCTGTATCAACCACAAGCCTGACAGCCCTCCATATTTCAAAATTCAGTCTTCCGTATTCAGAGAAATCATTGTGATAAAAACCCATTTCCCCTGCAAGTTTTTCTGCATATAACGCCCATCCTTCGATAAAAGCCGTAGAGCCTTCATATTTTCTGAGATCTGGAAGGTCTTTTAGCTCCTGCATGATCGCTATCTGCAGGTGATGGCCTGGAACTGCCTCGTGATAAGCCAGCGCCTCCATTATGAATACGGGCCTTTGTTCAGGCCTGTACATATTTGTATAAAAATAACCGGGCCTCGAAAAATCCCTGGGCGGCGGGTAATAATAAGCAGCCGGCGCAGACTGCTCCCTGTATTTTTCGATCTCTTTAAGGTCGTATTCAGCTTTTGGCAGTCTCCCGAAAAAATCAGGGAGCCTTTTATCCATTTGGGTCAGAATAGCCCTGTAACCATCAAGGATCTCCTGACTGTTTTTCGGATAAAGCTCCTTTTTTTCTTTCACATAATCGGCAAACTCCCTTATGCTTCCGCTGAATCCGATCTCCTGCATGAGCTTTTTTATCTCGCTTCCGATCCTTTCCACCTCGTTCATGCCGATTTCATGTATCTCTTCAGGTGAAAGCTCAGTGGTTGTGTGATACCGTGCAAAGAATCTATACATATCAATCCCATCAGGCAAAGCCCAGATACCTTCTTTTTCCCGGCAGTGCTTTATGTATTCATTGTTCAGATATTGAAACAGTTTCGTGTACGCAGGGGTAACACTCGATGAAATCGCTTCTTTTATTGAAGCAGTTAATTCTTCTTTATCCTGCGTGGAAAATCCTTCGTTCATCTTTTGGACAGGGCTGAACAAAGGATTATCCTCAGTGGTAAATTTTGTAAAGGTTTCAGCCTGAACTGCTGCAAGCTCCATATTCTTTTTAAAGGCTGTAATTTTCTGCTGTATACCTTTTTGCAGATTTTCAATGACCTGCTCTATCAAAAGTGGGAATGCATTTAACCGGGCAATATAATTTTCAAAGTCTTTACGTGTGCCAAAGGGATGGAATTCGATTATCTGTGGAAAATCAATATGCGGCCCTGACATCTGATCCATGGGGATGTAATGTGTTTTATATTCGTACATCCGTATATGGTTATGAAGTGTGTTTTTAAAGATGCTACAATTTATTTTGTTTTCAGGTGTCAGGATATTTTCATCGATCTCTTCAATTTTCGATAAGAGGTTTCTATAATACCCAACCTGCGCAGCAATCGATTCTTCTGACAGGTCATCAAGCGCATCGTCATAGCGGTGATCTCCGATGTAAGTCGCATATGTGGGATTGTGTTTTAATCTGTGCTCCCAATAGTCTTGCAGACAATTCTGCAATTCTTCGTTCTTGTTATTCACAGCTATTCAATACTCCTCTTCAATTAATAAAAATATTATAGAGCAATAGCACAAAAGTGCAATAGTGCAATTGTACCACAGAACAGGAGAAACACGGTTTCACAACCATGGATTAGATTTTTATATTATTTTTCGTTCTTCCGGCATTTCTGGGGGTATAGACAGTGTATATTTATTTAACTGCATGCAAAGGTACCAGATCGTCATTCCCGAAGTTTTTTATCGGGAATCCAGTATTGTTTTATATTAACTGCTTCTGGATTCCCGCTTAAGGACTGCGGGAATGACGGCATTTAGCTTATTCACACTATTCCCGGAAGAACCTTATTAATTAATAATGGGGCGCTGCCCCAGACCCCGGTTACTTATTTGCGCGGCCAAATAAGTAACCAACAAAGGCCGCCCCGACGATTGTTTCTACACGGGCTGTTTCAGGCCTGCCCGCTAAATTCAAAAAACTCGCTTCGCTCAAACACTTTTGAATTTTTTAACGCGTTCAGTCCTGAACCATCCCTAAAACAATCAATGGGGGAATTAAAAAAATAAAGACACATTTATGTATTTTATGAATTCCCACCATTTAGAAAAGGGGGGTTAGGGGGGATTTGATGCCTCCCTTTTAGCGAGTTTAGGCTGTTGACGCGATAAATAAGGATAAAGAAGTAATTAGTGTCTGACCGAAGGGAGTTTAATTATTTCCCTTTTTATCTCGTCTACAGCCGTTAAGAACTCGGTACTTGGGGCCACCTTTCTTTGGTTACTTTATTTTGTGGTAAAAGAAAGTAACTCCGTCTGAAAGACAGTTTTTAATCTAGTTATGAAAAGCAGTTACATGACTTGTAAAAGCTTTTAGTGACTAATACACATTAATGTGTTCAGCTCAATAGTGCGGTCTGTGACCGCACTATTGGATAGACTCTGTAAAACTGAATAATTTCATACAGCCTTCTTTTGCGAATACCTAAATCAACAACTAATGCTCCGATCAAGTATTTACCGTAATCAGCCCTGTTTTGGTTTCTGAGCTCTTCTCTGACAATTCGCTCCCCCAGTTGCCAGTAAGTTTGCACCCTGGTATTGTCAACAGCTTTATATGCCTTATATTGGCCCTTGCCAGAATGCTCTTTAGCTCTTGCAGAAGGTCTTTATAATTCTGCTCAGATGAAAGACTTTGTTTTCTTGTCGGCGCTAAATACTTTTTCTTCGGCATAAGCAATTATGGGTACACGCGTGGTCTTTTTTGTTTAAAAGGTACGGAAAAACCCCCTTTAAAATCCGGGTTATTAATATCGCTAAAATAGAGCCCTTTTTACTATAAAAAATATGCGGGAAAAACAAATATTTTTTCCGCAGTATATTACAACATCAAATTACTTAAGGAATTAACAACTTCTATTTATCTGTAGAATTAATTGAGGTCATAACTTATTTAGTTTTCGCATATATCAACGATTTCAATTATGTTCCAGAATGCTTGATTTCTTCCCGAAAGAGAGCGATTATTGGCACTGATGGGAAAGCAGTTGACAGACTATCACAAGGGAAGGAAACGGCCACGTAAAAGGAACCTTGTAGCGATAGAAACGTTTCTCTAAAAAAAGTTCAGAACAACTATGCAGCTACGAACTCAATCTTGAGATGCGTTCCGGTCGCCTCAGCAAGCTTTTCAAGAGTTTTAAGGGTAAATCCCTCGTACTCTCCACTCTCAATCCTGGAAATAGCCTGCTGGCTGGTCCCCATCAGCTGCGCCAGTTGCTGCTGAGATAACCCCTTCTTCTCCCGGAGCTTAGTGATCTTCATGGCAAGCTTAAGCGCCTGACACTCTTCTCTGTAATGTGCTCTGAACTCGGGGTCCTTCAGGTCTTCACGTAAACGACTGCGGAAAGTTCTTGCTTCAGTTTTTTTCATATTTTACCTCCTGCAGGATACCGTTTTATCCAGTCCTGCATTCTTCTTTCTGCTAACTCTATATCCCTCTCCTTCAACTGCTGCGTCTTTTTCGAAAATGCGTGCATAAGAATAATCCGGTCACGCAACTGAAAGAAATAGAGGATACGGTACTGATTCGAACTTTGGTGTATCCTCAACTCCCTGATTTTCCCTCTGACGACATCAGCATAAGGCCGCTTGAGATGCGGCCCCTGCTCTTCCAGAAGCGATAGGTGCGCTGCCACCTTCGCCCGTGACTTTTTGTCCAGACCATCCAAAAAATCATCAACCGGTGAATCGCCGCGCTCTGTTGTGTAGAAGACCAGATTGTACAAATACACCTCCGTTTCATATTTATTATATACATCAACTCTGATGTATTGTCAAGCCAGCCTGTTCGTTTTCCTCTCAAGAAACTTGTCGATATCGGTATCCCCGGATAAAAGGAACTTGAAGAAGCTGGCGTTTCTAAGGCGCAATGTTTCACAGATGCTCAATAGTACAAGGTATTCTTGAATACCCTTTGCCGTCGATGAACCGCCGATTACCCTTCTTAGAAACACAAATCGTTTAATTGCATGTTCTGCGTTATTATTGTTCCAGGGGACACCGTCATAATCCAAAAACGTGAACAACTTGTCCTTGTATTTCGTGAATCTTTTCTGGAAGCCCTTTGCGGATTCGGATGAGTAGTTCTTCAGTTCTATTTTATCAAAAAACCGCTGAGCTTCGATCTTATGTTTGTTAAGGTGTCGCTTTTTTAAACCGTATTTGTCAATAGTTTCTATGATTGGCACCATTAGCTTCGTAAAATTTCGGCCTAACTCTTTCATCTCTGCATCAAACGGGTTTTTTGATATATCTTCGTTTATATCCCTAATAAGGTGGATCAAACATTTTTGCTGACGGCATGGCAAGGAGTCATAAGCTGCATAGAAATCTGAAACCAAAATGCCGTAATAGTCATTAAGAACATTTTCTAATATTTTACCTTCGCGTGTAGGGGTGTAGATATATATTGCTTCTTCCGAATTTGCAAAAGCCCAAATGTAACCGATACCTTCTTTTAGGTTCGCTTTAGTTTCGTCAACGTGGATAACATTTTCTCCTGTGATTTTATTTATCAAACTTTTGTAGGTGCCACGATAGTAATTGGCTGCTCTCATTTTAAAATTGAAAGCAACCCTACTGGGAAACCAATATCCAAATACCTCGCCAAAGTCTTCAGCAATTGTTCGCATCGATTTCAAACGGCCGATATTTTGATAGACTGCCCAAGAAGTTAATGTGTGTCCATACATTTCGCTTGGTAGTTTCCTATATGCGGTGGATGAAGACGCCTTTCTGCAATTCTTACACAAGAATCTGGTCGCTTTGTACCGCACAACCCACCTCTTAATTCCGCCGGTAATAATTTTCAGATCATAAACCGTGCGAGAGGTACTGCCTGCTTTAGAAGTTTTCTTGAAGAGCAGTGCGGACATTTCATTGAAAGCCTGCAATGTATCTCTTTATTTACTCTTAATGTCATTTGGTGCTTTTTATGCATTCTTGCTAACCTTTTTTTTGCAACAGGGTTTGCTCTCAGGTAAACCTTTTCTCTCTGATAATCGAAATAGGAACACCGATTAATCTTATCCAACTCTGGGAAACAGAATTCGTTTTGCCTGAATATATCGTAGGGCTTTTCTCGTTTTAATTGATCCGTATGCATCGTTGGATATTTTGTGACGTGGTCATCCAATGCGACACCTGACAGATAATTAACGACTGTCCTTAAAGCCTGACAATCTTCATAGTTATAAGTAATTAACTTTTGTTTAAAAAAATCATTGTCTGATGCCTCCCACTGCTGCCGCCATAATAAGCTCATGAAGCCAGAGGCGTTATGGTCAGACCATCTGAATCCCATGAATGACGCAACACTTTTCAGACCGTTGGAGTACGTTGGGAAGTAAATTTTGCCATATATTGCAGACAATACATTGAAAGACCGCAATGTTATCTTTTCAAGCAGTTCACTGCTGCCGCCATATTGTACCCCCATCAGCTTGAGGAACTTAGTCTCATAACTTCCATAGTGAAACAAGACAAAATCTTTCAGTGCTACCATCTTTTCGAGAAATGAACCCCAGATTGTTTTTTCTCCTGACTTGTCGTTTGCCCAGAAGGAATGTGATGAGACGCTTTTCCCATCGTCAATAACCAGGCCGATCAGATAATAGAAATTCTCGTCAGGGATTCCTTCAACGTCAAGATATACCCGAGTCGTCGCAGCGGAAAGTTCCGGTTTCCCCGCGATGTAAATAGTTTGATTCCTGATAGCCAATGCATTAAGAGAATGATGATGTTTTTGGATTTGCCGGGGCGCCATTTTTTTCACCCGTCGTGGACGAAAGGTATATGTGTATTGCGTTACCGTAAAAATCCCTCTTTTGTTTAACTGATCGATTTCTTTTCCGCTAAGACCCTTCAGAAGGCTAAGAACATCTTTTTCCTTTGCAACCGCATAACAGATCTCCTGAAACTCGCATATTTTACAATGATCGTTGAGTCTTAAAGGCGGGGCTGTTTGCTTGTCAATCATATTGGTAATTTCTTTTTCTATTTTGCCTACCGTCTTAATCAGGGAGGCGAGCTGCACCCTTGTGGAGGAGAGATTATTACCAAAAATAATCTTTCCGGTCGCAGGCTCTATTTTCTGTTCGTGGCCTAAAGCCGAACCATAGAACGCCAGTAAGAGCTTGTACTGTTTGCTTATCTTTTGATGGGGCAAAAAGATGATCGGATTATAAACTGGGTTCCGGGAGGAAGATTGTGTAGCCAGTTCTGCTGCATCAAGAATCAGTGAGTATTTGTTGTTCAAAATAGAGATGCCGACGGCGACTGAGAGAGTCTGTTTATTAATTTCTTTGAATGTGCTGTTTACCGCAGGTGGCGTTGTTCCGGCGCCAGCTATAAAGAGGCTCTCTCGTGCTCGTTGGCAATATTCTGCATGGTTTTCATCTTGATATTTTTCGAAATCGCTTTTAAGGCAGCTTTCCCCGGAGAGCTTGCGAAATGCTTTGTATTTGCAGTTCAGATAATCCCAAAAAAGCCGATCAGAAATTGGTACAGGCATCTCATACTCCTGTAAGACAGCTTGTCTCAACCATATCTCTTTCTACCATAACTCTGATACAGAATCATATCGGGAATATGCGTTAAGACGATGTCGTCACACGCTTCGAGGTCTGCAATCATTCCTGCCACTTTAATCGATCTCACATTTCTGCAGACACGACCATGGCCATATTATGCCAAATATGTTTCCGTTATGTCAGATTCAAGGACTTCAATCCTGACATCATTTCAAGCACAGACCTGAAGGCTTGGGATTTCAGGCCATTTTATAAATTATAATGCAAATACCTGCGATTGAAATGAAATATCTCTTTTAACCTGTAATCATCAATTTCAAGGTCATCACAGATTATTGAGAAGGTAAAAGCAATAACTTAATCTACCGCTGAAACTCACAATTGCCAAGTTAAACTAAACAAACAGGGCGTCCCCCTTGAGGGGGCAGATGGGCAGGACTGAAGGCGCGATCCTTGCCACTGCCCCGGCCTAAAACACTTGCAAGGATCGTGACTGAAGCATAGGCGGGGGTGATATAACAAATCTATGTCCGGCGATTCATAGGCTTCTGTTTAAGCTTATGAATTGCCGGTTACCCCGCTATCCGAACTGCTTATACATTAAGGAATTGAATTAACTGCCTCATAAACGTTAGAATAGTGTTTGCAGGTGTTTTTCTGCTGAGATAGGAATGCCGCAGTACTGAAGTGCCACAGAGCCATAGTGCCGAAGAACAACAGTAGAGGCTGACCAGGCAAGCAATGCAGATATGCACTTTCCGGTGTTCCATTTTTATGGGAATGGCAAAAAGAAGGATCCACGGTAAACGGGAGTGACAACTGAATAATGAAAGGTAACAAGTGATACAGGTAAGCAACATAGATAAATCATACGGGCAACAGGTGCTCTTCGATAAGGTCAGTTTTCTGATCAACCCGGGCGAACGCCTGGGACTTGTAGGCAGAAACGGTCACGGCAAGACCACCCTGTTCAGATTTATATTAGGACAGGAGCACCAGGACTCCGGGGTCATCAGCATCCCTGCCGGCTACAGGATCGGGCATCTCTCGCAGCACATCAGTTTCTCCGAAGATACGGTAATGAAAGAGGCATGCCTGAGCCTTCCACCACGTGAGGACCACAAGGATGAGAGTTACAAGGCAGAATCTATACTTATGGGCCTCGGGTTCACCGCTGATGATCTCAGTATAGATCCTCTGCGGTTGTCCGGCGGGTTTCAGGTGCGGCTGAACCTTGCAAAGGTTCTCGTCTCGGACCCAAATCTTCTGCTCCTTGACGAACCCACAAACTATCTTGATATCGTATCGCTCCGCTGGCTTGTGCAATTTTTAAGATCATGGAAAAAAGAGCTGATGATAATCACCCATGACCGCTCAATTATGGACAGCGTTACTACACATACAATGGCGATCCACCGCTGCGGGACAAGAAAGATAGCCGGACCCACTGAAAATGTGTATCAGCAATTAATATTGGAAGAAGAGATATATGAAAAGACACGGTTAGGCGACGAAAAAAAACGGGAAGAGATAGAGCAGTTCATTAATCGCTTCAGGGCGAAAGCAACCAAGGCAAAGGCGGTTCAGTCGAGGGTCAAGGCCTTGGAGAAAAAGGGACGGCTCGAAAAATTGTCTGACACAAAGAATCTTGACTTTAACTTTAACTCAGCGCCCTTTTACAGCAAACAGCTTATGGAAGTAAAAGACCTCTCTTTCGGATTTGATCCCGGCGCTCCATTAATTGACGGATTAAATTTGTTTGTGGGAAAGAAGGACCGCATAGCTATAATAGGAAAGAACGGCAAGGGCAAGACAACGCTCCTGAACCTTCTGTCCGGAGAAATGGCCCCTTTGAGTGGAGAGGTCCGCCATCACAATGACCTGAAGTTTGCGTACTTCGGACAGACAAATATAAACCGCCTGGACCAGCAGAAGACCGTGGAAGAAGAGATCATGGAAGCACACCCGGACCATAACAGGGGCTTCTCGCGCACGATATGCGGCATTATGATGTTTCCTAAGGACAATGCGCTGAAAAAGATCAGCGTCCTCTCCGGCGGCGAGAAGAGCCGTGTGCTTCTCGGCAAACTGCTTGTCAGCCCTGCCAACATGCTGATGCTTGATGAGCCCACGAACCACCTCGATATGGAGTCCACAGAATCCCTGCTTGAGGCGATAGACGACTTCAGCGGCGCCGTTGTGATAGTTACCCATAGTGAAATGATACTCCATGCCATCGCAACACGGCTGATTGTCTTTGACGGCGGGAAGGCAACCCTTTTTGAAGGCACATATCAGGACTTCCTTGACAGAGTAGGATGGGAAAATGAAGGTTTGCCTGCAAAAGCTCCAGCCAAAGCAGCAGGTAACAACTCTGTAAATAAAAAACAGCTCAGGCGCGTACGGGCTGCATTGGTCAATGAAAAATCAAAAATCCTGAGGGCCTTGCAAAACAGGATCACTGAAATAGAAGGAGAGATCGTAAGCCTCGAAACAAAGACCGGACTGGACAACAATGCGCTTATGGAGGCTTCTGTTAAAGGTGATGGAGCAGCGATCAGGATACTGTCCCAGGCTGTTCACAATTCACAGTCAAAGACCGAATCTCTCTTCTCAGAACTGGAACGTCTGCAAAAAGAGCTTGACAGCAGGACAAAAGAGTATGAAGAAAAACTCAGCGGGGTAGAGGTGGCGTAGACCCCATTAGCCCTTCCCTTATTCCCCAAATGTCAATAGTCAAGCCTGACCCCATGCCCACTCTTCAAGCCCCGTTAGAAAAGACTTTCTAATCGGGGCAAGTCGGAATGACAACTGCATTAGCAATATTAAGCAAAACAGGACATTTATATTTTGGCGTAACAAGCAATAAAAATTCACTTGCAACGGCATGTAAATTCAACTAACATGTAGTCATAGTTTCATGAATGGGGAGATTAGATGTTAATCCAGGAAGACTATTTCAAGAACATTTTTAATGCAGTTCGTGAAGGCATTCTCATCCTGGATGAAAACATGAGAGTTCTATCGGCAAATCGTAGTTTCTTAAATATTTTCAAAGTAGATACCGCAAATACTATCGGCTCTCTTTTATACGATCTTGGAAACGGACAATGGAACATCCCGGAACTTCGCGTGCTGCTTGAGGATATTCTTCCGAAGAACGAAATAGTTGATGATTACGAAATTGAACATAATTTTGAGAGCATCGGACAGAAAACCATGCTCCTTAACTCCTGCAAAATCAGAGAAAAGAAAAACGACCTGCCGATCATCCTCCTGGCCATTGAGGACATTACCGAGCGTAGGGAGATAGAAGATGGGCTGGAAAAAGCCCGTAAAGAACTGGAAGCAACTAAAATATCCGAAGATGAAGCCCGCGAGTACGCCGAGAGCATCATCAACACCGTGCGTGAACCCTTAATCGCTCTGGATCAAGATTTAAGGGTAGTCACCGCCAGCCGCTCCTTCTATGAAGTCTTTAAGGTAACCCCCGAAGAGACCGTGGGACAGCTTATCTATGACCTGGGCAATAAACAGTGGGATATCCCCAAGCTGCGTGAACTGCTGGAAACCATCCTTCCCCAAAAGACAACATTTAATAACTATGAGGTTGAACACGAGTTTTCTACCATTGGCCGGCGCATAATGCTTTTGAATGCCCGGCAAATTCAAAGAGGGGTGGGAAAGGAACGGGTAATCCTTCTCGCCATTGAAGACATTACCGAACGCAAGCGACTGGAAGACTTGTTAACAGAATCTGAAGAGCGCTACAGGCGTATTTTTGAGACCGCAAGCGACGGGATAGTGCTTCTCGAAAAACGCGAAGGGAATATAACCCATGCTAATCCGGCCACCGAGAAAATGTTGGGTTATTCCGAAGAGGAGTGCATCGGGAAGAACCTTCAGGATATCGGTGTATCGCTTGATATGAGTGATTTCCCAACGATAATGCAAACTTTGAACAAGAGCGGCATTATTAATTACGAGGATGTTCAGGTTAAAACCAAGTCCGGGCAATATATCGACACGGATATATATATGGTCGACAGGGCAAGGCTGGCACAATGTAACATTCGCGATGTCACTGAACGGAAGCGGGATGAGGAAGCACTATGCCGAAGGGACCTCGAACTTCGGACGGCTCTTTCTGAAATCAAAACAATGAAAGACCAACTGGAGGCCGAGAATATTTACTTCCGTCAAGAGATCAAGATGAGGGGCCAATTCGGCAATATAATAGGGCAAAGTGATGGTCTCAAGTATGTTTTCTACCGAGCGGAACAAGTTGCTCCTATGAACACAACGATCCTCATTCTCGGGGAAACCGGTACGGGAAAAGAGCTGATCGCTTCCGCCATCCATGAGATGAGTCCCCGTAAGGAACGGCCCCTGATCACGGTCAACTGTGCTGCCCTGCCGGCCAATTTAATAGAGAGCGAATTGTTCGGCCGGGAGAAGGGGGCATTTACCGGGGCCGATACCCGGCAGGTAGGTCGGTTCGAGGTCGCCCATGGTTCCACCCTTTGCCTGGACGAGATCGGGGAACTACCGCTGGAGGTGCAGGCAAAGCTACTCCGGGTGATTCAGCATCACGAGTTTGAGCGCCTGGGCTCATCTCAAACCGTCAAAGTCGATGTACGGATCGTGGCAACGACAAACCGAGACCTTGAGGAAGAGGTCCGCAAGGGCCGGTTTCGGCAGGACCTTTACTATCGGCTCAACGTCTTCCCCCTCACTGTCCCACCACTACGGCAGCGGAAAGAAGACATCCCGCTAATGGTCCAAGCCTTCATAGAGCGGTATTCCAGAAAATTGGGAAAACAGATCACGTCGATCCAGAAGGAGACGATGAAGGCGCTGCAGGATTACCCGTGGCCCGGGAACGTCCGGGAGCTGGAAAGCATCATTGAACGGGCCGTGATCTTGTGCCCCGGGCCGGTTTTGCAACTGGCAGATAAACTGGAGATTTCATCCCCCCCACTTTCATCCGCCGTGAGAACCTTGGAAGAGACGGAGCGAAACCAAATTCTTAAAATCCTTTCTGAAACCCGATGGCGCATCGAGGGAAAGGACGGGGCCGCTGCGATCCTGGGCCTCCACCCGAGTACCTTAAGAGCGAGGATGCATAAGCTCGGGATAGTCCGGCCGGAGACAAAAGAACCAGATTAGACTGTCCACCTCCCTTCAAATTTTCCCTCAATATGT
>JAGVGM010000282.1 GCA_020057065.1 Thermodesulfovibrionia bacterium | reverse complement strand
TGAAGCGCTTATGGAAAACATATTGAGAAAACATCCCGGTTCAGACAGACAGCAATTAACTCAGCTCGTTAGAAACGCTGTAAAGGAAATAGAGAACAATAAGCCTCCAAAGGCATTCAGGGCCTTATTCCGTTATCTGGAGAAGATACGGTCAGGGCAATCTGATGTGTGATTTGAAAAAGGGGTATTTCATTTGTAAATACGCAGACCCCGCATGCTGGTTTATTTATGGGTCTTAAAGTTTATTTGCAAATATATATTCCTCAACAACTAACAATAATCAACGACGTCAACTTTTATTTTATATAGAAGACGTTAACCATAAATAAATTGTTTTACGATAGTTGTGGCTATAAATGGAATAAAAGATAATACCTCCATGTCAATATGATGATGGGCTGTGGAAGTTGAGGATTACAAAGTTAAATCTATTATAGATAATTGATCTTTAGAAAAATCAGTCCTTAATTTACTGTTGGTCCGGTCCCATCCTGCAATTTCAGTTTGAATTTAATAAGTTGCTTTAATTTCAGCTTCTACTAATTCTTTTAATTGATCATAGCCAAAGCTTGGAAGGGGCTTACCATTTACAAAAAATTCAGGTGTCTGCCTGACATTGAGAGTGTTGGCATCTGCAAGATCCTGCTCAATACGTTTAGCAATTTCAGGATCATTCATATCATTTCTAATTTGTTCAATATTCAGTCCTGCCTCCGGGAGAAATTGCCATATTAATTCAGGCTGGGGATTATGATGGCTTGCCCAGTAAGGCTGGCATTTAAACATGACCTCCAAAGTTTCCCAATACTTTCCCTGTTTCCTCGCCGCTTCAAGTATCTTAACAAAATAATCTGAACCGGCATGAAAAGGAGCGTATCTGGCAACAAGTTTCATTTTACCTGGGTTGGCAGCCATCAAGTTTTTAACGAAAGGATAAAAATCTCTACAGGTTTCACACGCAGGGTCAAAAAATTCTACGATATAAACTTTTGCATCATCACTGCCATGTGTTAGGGAATATTCTCTGACAAATGTTGAAGCGTTTTCTCTGGCCATAAAGCTTAGTTTTGTTGATTGCCGGCTTTTATAGAAATAACTGCCGAGTACAAACACGATTACCAGGCAGATCGCTGAAATTAAAACTATATTTTGTTTTTTCATTGTTTTCTGTTTTTCTATTGGTTTCTGCTTCTTTATTGTTTTTTGCTTTTTCATTTAGAAAGTCTCCTCTTTAACATGAATAATAATAATACTATGGTTGAAAATGATATTAACGATAGCATAGGAATTGTGAAAATGCCAAACAGGTTGATGTAGTCCTCTGTGCATGAAACGCCCTTGCTGCAGGGTTGTATGCTTTCAGGAATAATCCCGGTATAAAGAAGGTTATGATAAAGTGCGATAAACCATCCTGCCAAAGCTAAAGGAAGGGCAAACTTAACAACGCTTTTATCAAAGGAAAAGAGCCCCATTGATAAAATTAAAACTAAGGGGAACAAACAAATTCTCTGATACCAGCACAAAACACAGGGAGCAAATTTCATTATTTCGCTAAAAAACAGACTCCCCAGTGTAGAGCTACTGGCTATTAGCCAACATAGAAAAAGAATAGTCCAGTTTGAATTGGACGTTTGATCTAAACGAGGCATATTTTTATTCTCCATTTTGGTGCCACCTAATCAGTTATTATATATTTTCTGGATATCTCCAAAAAATAATACCAGAGATAATAGGGAATTGAAACGGTTTTTTTAATCTGCTAATTGTATATCATGTATTTTGTAATGATATCCGGAAAACAAGTAACGTCTATAATTACTTTTTTAGAAAAATGCAATAACTGTTGACTACCATGACCTGTCTTGCATTCTGATTAAAATTGAAATCATTGACATATACGAATTCTCATGATTTTTATTGTTTCCTTTGATACTGAACATTATTCCACGTAATCAATATATCCTCACAGCTTGAGTTTTGAATATATGTAGGTGTCATCGATAAGATTTTCGACAACCAGGAATTGGCGCCGCAACAAGCAAATGTATCAGTAATAAACCTTCACAATTGTCCCCCTGCCTTCTTCGCTCTCAGATATCGAATTCTTCTCAAGGGGCATTTTTAACAGGGACATTTATGTCAACATGGTAAAAACAGCAGAAAAGCTGGCCAGTGCTAATATATTTTACCTTGAAGGAGAAAAGACTATAGATGAGAAACAATATAAAATAATTCAATACTGAAGATGAAGATTGGAACATGAGATTCAGCATTACTCATAACTCAGCTTATGCAAAAGGAAGATAGAATATCATGAATAGTGATCGTCGTATTAGTGTCAGGTCTTGAATTTTAGCGTTTAGTGCGATAGGCTCTTTGAATAAAGAAATTGCCGTGACTTTAATCGGGGCATTGAAGAAGGATGCCGACGAGAAAAAAATGAAGTGAACAGGCCGGTTTTCTGATATACTAACTTATCAAGAAAGAATGGAAGGGGGAGATAATGATACCTCAGCATGAGCTTGAACAGGCTATTGAGATAGCAAAGAAGCACGGGGTAGGGAAATTATATTTAATCGGTTCTTCCCTCTATAAAGATGCAGCAGATGTAAATGACTATGATTTTGCAGTAAGCGATGTGCCCGCCGGCAATTTTTTTAAGTTTTATGGTGAACTGTTCAGAAAATTGTCAAAGAATGTGGACCTGATAGACCTTTCCGGTGGAAAAACAAAATTCAAGGATATTATTCTCAAAGAAGGCAAGCTCATATATGACAAAGCAGCAGCTTAATGAATATTGTAATGCGGAGTTTGAAAATATTGATACTGTGCTTTATCAACTCAAAGTAGTGTTGAAACCCGAAGCCGATTATTCAATCGCAGAGCTGGCTGCTATTGCAACGTTTATTCATAACTTCTACAACGGAGTGGAAAATATTTTGAAAAGGATTTCCGCTTATAGACAAATAGAACTCAAAAATACACCAACATGGCATAAAGATATATTGAAGACAGCGGCAGATTTCGGGATCATAACTGATGAATTATACGACTCTCTGTCAAACTATCTTTCATTCAGACACTTTTTTGTCCATTCATACAGTTTTACTCTGCGGTGGGAAGAGCTTAAGCCTCTTGTGAATGACATTGAAAAGACATTGAGCACTTATAAAACGGCAACTTACATTTTTATAGGCTCGCTTGATTAACCACGCCCCTTCCGACTACAGATCATTTATAGGGTTAGAAAATTAAAATTATCCAACCTTTCGCTGACATCCTGCTGTCACTATCATCTGATATGATTCTTCTGAAACAACAAAAATAAAGAGGAACTGGGTTCCCATTTTCATGGGAATGACATATTCGTAACAAAGGGAGGCGGTCATGCTGAACAGACGGGATTTGCTTAAAGGCTTTGTTGCGACCGGACTTGCGATGAGTCACGGAAATCTTTTTTCAAGTACATTGATGAACATTCCTGAAAGAAATGGGCATAAACAGGATCGAACGATTTTCTGTATTGTTGATAATCCTGAACTGGAAGCTGTATTAAAAACATGCGCCGCCGAGATAAATTGTGAAATACTTTTTGATTGGCCGAATAGTATTGAGTTAATTTTCGATCATCATTTTATTGCCGTTGTTGACGGAAGTATTATAGATAAAGCTGTATGAGATATGTATGTTGAGTTCTGCAATGACGGGGATATTAAAATCCCGTGTTTATTAATCGGCAACACAGAGCACCTCAAAATGCCGGAACATGGCAACATATATCATTTCGCTTCAAATGATCATGGCGCTATTGTGGACACTATAAAGAAGATACAATTCTTCCCTCCCTCAATTACAGCGCCTATCTCTATTTCTCCCTTTTCAGTAACTTTGACGGCATTATCGGTAAAGTTGAGAAGTATCTGGTCCAGCCTGTCTCTGTCTGCACTTATGATAATGTTGCCGGTCATGACCGATTTTCCGAGCGTGATGTTTTTTTCTGCGGCCTGAACCACAACCGTCTCAATAACGCGGTCGATGGCGTCGGAAATGTCCACGCCGGTCCTGTTCATATGGATCGCGCCTGATTCTATCTTTGATATCGTCAGCAGATTGCGCCTGCATATTCAGCTATCTGGTTCACGAACTTTCTGATCCTTTCCATTTGCCGGATTATGATGATCCCTGTGAGCAGAAATATTGAGATGACAACAAGATTTATTTTCAGCCTCAGCGTATTAATGGATTCATTTACATCTTTCAGCGGTATTGCAAGCCTGATAAGCCCGACGAGCTGTCCTTCCCATATAATTTTCCTTGCGGTGTAAAGGAATTCATACCTGAGTGTATCACTGTACCTGACAGACCAGCCTGCCCGCATGGTTATTCATCATTGATGAATCATTATCTGAATCACCGAGAACTTTTCCGCTCATATCTATTACCGTAATTCTTAAGCCGGTCTTTTCCTTCATCTGCCTGCAAAATTCATCAAGAGGGCCTGACGGGTTAAAAGAAATATTTTCTGATATAAGCCTTAACGAAAAGCAAATTTGATAAATCAGTTTATCTCGTTTAAATTAGAAGGCAGGGTTAATTCAAAAATGGAGGGGCAGATGAGATCATACCGTAAAGAACTTTGGTTCAATATTCCGGCACGGCGCGCATTTGTAAACATAACGCCACAGATTGAGGAGTGTTTAAGGGAAAGCGGGATCAAGAATGGCCTCCTGTTATGTAACGCAATGCACATCACCGCTTCTGTTTTCATCAATGATGACGAATCAGGACTTCATCTGGACTATGAAGCCTGGCTCGAAAAACTTGCACCGCATGAACCTGTTTCTCAATATCTCCACAACAGAACAGGTGAAGACAATGGCGATGCTCATCTGAAAAGGCAGGTCATGGGAAGAGAAGTAGTCGTTGCTATTACAGAAGGGAAGCTGGACTTCGGAACATGGGAACAGATCTTCTATGGCGAATTTGATGGACGCAGAAAAAAGCGGGTCCTGGTGAAGATCATTGGGGAGTAATAAAGAGGATGCTGACTGTTAGGGGACATGGATGAAGTTAAAAGGTCGGGCTTTTAGCGTAGGTGGGATATAACCTTTTAAAATCATGTCAACACCCTCTTCACTAATTTTTACCGTATAATCCTGGTGTTGTCTATTTAATAATATTTATTTGGTTATAAGCCCGGTTTATCAGGTTCATTCGTAAAAAACAGGTTAGAATTTCTGAATATGTTTCAGATATGCCGTACAATTTCTCTTAACTTCTTCCATGCAGTCACCGCCGAACTTGGAAAGGAGGCTGTCAGCGATTGTAATTGCTGTAACTGCTTCTCCAATCACCGATGCTGCCGGCACAGCACATACGTCAGATCTTTCGTAAGCTGCTTTAAATGGTTTTTTTGTAATTATATCAACTGATGACAGCGGTGTTTTCAATGTAGGTATCGGTTTCATGGCAGCCCTGATGATTATCGGCATTCCATTGCTCATTCCGCCTTCAACACCACCGGCATTGTTAGTCTTTCTATAAAAACCACCAGCTGACTGCTGCCCGCTGACCGCTGACCGCTTTTTGTAGAAAATCTCATCCATGACTTCCGAACCAAATCTTCTGCTCATCTCAAAGCCAAGCCCTATTTCAACCCCTTTGATCGCCTGAACGCTCATGAGGGCAAAAGCGAGTTTTGCGTTCAGCTTTCTGTCCCACTGGCTGTAACTGCCCAGCCCGATAGGCACACCAAGTACCATTACCTCAAAT
>JAGVGM010000318.1 GCA_020057065.1 Thermodesulfovibrionia bacterium | reverse complement strand
CATGCATGCCCTTGTGCAATGGGCATCAGCTATGATGGCTTGAGAATTAAGCTCTCTGCCAATTTTAAGTTTGTAATAAATCAATGCCCACATTGAAAAGATTGACACAAGTGCAATAACTATACCCCACAAGGTAGTTTCAGGCTTATGTCTCTGAATAAGATTTACCACAGCTACAACTGTCAAACCGAATGTAAGGATATAAAAAGCAGTCCCTGTAATCCTTAATGCCTGCTGCTCGAATCTGTCAAGATTGACATCGCCGTTAGACTTTATTCTTCGAATCATATGCCATATTCCGATACCTGAGATTACTTCAACAAACGAATCCAGCCCGAAACCGGAAAGGGCGATTGTTCCATCTTTCAGGCCGAAGAAAACAGAGACTATGCCTTCGAGTAAGTTGTAAAAGATTGTGATGAGAGCAAGGATATTAGCCCACTTATAGAGATTAGCCTTATTCCGATTCAGATCAACAGATATAGGTATCATTTTTCATTTTAACAATCTTTTTGATTTGATTTCTTCTTCACATCGCATGTCTCTGAATCACATCCTATGCAATGTCCCTTCTTTTTCCAAAGAGAGCGGTATAAAAGATACACGGCTCCCCCGATGATTAAAACCATTAATAAAACATCTACAATACCCATATTAACCTCCTATTCCCAATATCTTCCCACCCTGATAAATCATAAAAGCTACTCCCCACGCCAAAACCATCTGGTAAGCAAATGCAATGCCGAACCATTTCCATGTGCCGAACTCCTGTTTCATGGCTATAGCGACTACAACGCACGGCATGTAGAGAAGGACAAACGTAATGAAGGCATAGGCGCTCAAGGGGGTGAACCGGCCTTTAATGACACCCCGGAGAGGAGTTCTTTCTTCCGTTTCTTCAGTAGATTCCTCGCTGCTCATGCTCGCTATCCCGAAGGTGGAAATTACATTTACAGCAGAATCCTTGGCAGCATTTGCAAAGGAGGTCCCCATCTCTTTCAGGTCATCCGTTAATGTCGGCTGCTCTTTCTTTTCATCCACAGTACTCTGAACATATATCTCGCTCATTGTCCCGACTACTATCTCTTTGGCGATCAAACCCGAGACGAGCGACGATGCAGCCTCCCAATTTCCAAAGCCGAGCGGCTCAAGCGCGGGGGCTATTACCTGTCCCATTTTGCCGAGATAAGAGTCTTTCTTATTTTCAACACCCCACGGAAGGTTCAGGAGGAACCATACGAGTATAGAGACCGCAAGTATATATGTTCCTGCCTTTATGAGAAAGTGCTTTCCCTTTTCCCACGTATGGATCATGAGGCTTCTGAATAAAGGCATCCTGTATGGAGGAAGTTCCATTATGAACATGGGAGATTCGCCTTTAAAGAGAGTTCTTTTGAATATAATCCCCATAAGAACCGCAAGCGCAATTCCCATTACATACAATGACCATAGAACAGTTCCCGCATACGCAGTGAAAAAAGTTCCGATAAAGACTACATAAACAGGAAGCCTTGCACCGCATGACATGAGCGGTATGAGTAATGATGTGAGCGCCTTATCTCTCGGATTTTCAAGAACCCTCGTTGCATATACCGCCGGCACATTGCATCCGAACCCGAGAAGCATCGGGATAAATGACTTTCCATGAAGACCCATGCTGTGCATGGCCCTGTCCATAACAAAGGCTGCCCTCGCCATATATCCGCTTCCCTCAAGGAAGGTGATGAAGAACATCATGGCGAATATGACCGGTACAAACACGATGACAAACCCAACTCCCGCAATAATCCCGTCAGTTGCAAGGGAAACAGTCCATGAAGGCGCGTTCACAAAGCCCAATATAGCTTCCGCCCATCTTTTGAAGGGCCCAGCTGTCATGGCGTCTATCCAGTCGGCAAAGGGCGTTGAAACATCGAAGGTGAGCTTAAACACAACCCACATGGCAGCGAGGAATATCGGTATGCCAAGGAATCTGTTCAGGACTATCTTGTCAATCTTCTCGGTTATCTCCATTTTTCTGAATTCGGGTTTTTTAAAGACCTCATGGGTAAGCCCTGATGCCAATGCATACCTTTCGTCAGTCATGATGGATTCAACGTCATCGCCGTGTGCCTTTTTAAGATGTTTTATCGCTTCATCAATAAAGGAGACACTGTCTCCAATATTAATCTCCTCCATCACATGGCTGTCTCCCTCCATAAGTTTAAAGACAAGCCATCTCAATGGATACTTTTCCAAAAGCTGCGGGTAGCTGTTTTTTATCTGCTTCTCCACTGCTGAGGCGGCGGATTCAATGTCGCTGCCGTAATTGAGCTTCTTCGGATGACGTTCAGATGTATTATTTGTGACCGCTCTTAAGAGATCATTCAACCCTGTTTTTTTGGTGGCCACTGTTGGAATTACCTCAATACCGAGTACATCTTTCATCGTCTTTATGTCAATTTTATAACCCTTGCTTACAGCCTCGTCATGGATGTTCAAAGCCATTACAACAGGAATGCCGAGTTCCAATAACTGAACAGTGAGATACAAGTTCCTTTCAAGGTTTGTGGCATCCACAACATTAATAATCGCATCGGGCTTCTCGTGGACAAGATAATCTCTTGCGATGATTTCCTCCTGTGTGTAAGGGCTGAGGCTGTATGTACCGGGCAAGTCCACCAGCTTTATTTTTCTTCCTTCATACTCAAACATTGCCGATTTTTTCTCGACCGTCACACCCGGCCAGTTGCCAACATGAAGCCTCGTGCCCGCAATAGCGTTGATCAGAGTTGACTTGCCGGAATTGGGATTACCGGCAACTGCAACGGTGATCGTCTTTTTTTCCTTTTCTCTTATCTCTAAACTTTTAACTTCCAACTCTGAACTCATTTTATTGCCTCCACCGATATCCCCTCCGCCTCTTTTTTCCTGAGAGAGAGGTTGTAATTTTTAATTGTGATTTCGATCGGATCGCCGAGTGGAGCGATCTTTTCCACCTTTACCTTCTCACCCACAAGCACTCCCATATCCATAAGCCTTCTTTTGACAGGACCAAGCGCTCCTATTTTTGTTATCTTCCCTTGTTCACCGGGTTTTAACATTGCTAAGTTCATAAAAAACCTCCTTTATAATTGTTTGTCATTCCCGCCCAGTCGGGAATCCTTGATTCCGGTCAAGCCGGAATGACATTTTTGTGTCAATGATGGTATATCCTTCTTCCCTAATCCCTACTCCCTGCCCCCTGCCTTTTCACCATTATCTTCATCGCCATGCCCCTTGCCATGGCGATCCGCGATTCGTCAATCTTTAAAAGAATGGGACCCCCGCCTTTATTGTTGAGCATCTCCACCGTTTTTCCAATACGAAGACCCATGTCCTCAACATGGCAGTCATGATTCTTCCCGGTTCCGTGACAACTTCCTTTTTGTGCCATTATCTCCACAATCTCTGCTTTTTCGCCTGTTGATAAAAGTCCAAGCGGTGACATATTTTTAGTTCCTCCTTTTATTGCTTTCATTAAAACCTCATTGCCATTCCGGCAAGGAAAGTCAAATCCGTTTCCGGTTTATTGAGTCCGATTTTGACTCCTGCATCAATGTCAAAATTTTCGTTCATCGAATAAATGACTCCGCCCAGGACAAATGCGGGATGGGTGTTTGATTCCTTGTCAGGATTTTTCTCTACGCCGATATTAGTAACAAACTGGATATCTTTAACAACCTCTACAGCCGACGCGAGCGACGCGTGCCAGAGGTCTTTTCTGTTTGTGTCCTCGTCTTCTTCAAGTTTGTATTCATTGTGCATGTAGCCGATATTCAGATGAAAAGCCCACGGCTCAATCTCCTTTGTTGTGATGAGCATGAGACTGTAAGACGCCTTGCCGTTTCCAAGACCCTTTCCCTCATCCCCTGTGGGGAGGGTTACTCCCGGCTTCAGTGCAAAGCCTAAACCGCCTTTTTCGAAAAATCTCCATTTAATCTCAACGGACATATCACCTATTCCATCTTCATCAGAAGTCACTTCTCCATCTTCCTTTGTCTTTTTCCATTGATATGGGATGCCCAGCACAATGTCTGCATTATCAATGAATCCGTAAGAGACTACTGCGGCTACTTCACTTCCTGTCTCCTTGACAGTTATTCCATCCACAGATTCTTTTTCACGGCTGAATTCACTGTTGACCTCGAGCGCGAATTTCCCTTTACCCTGCGTACCTGTGTCATCTGTGATGAGGGGATGGGCTGCGTATGAAACAGTGAAAAGTAAATAGTGACTAGTAAACAGCAAAAAGGATACGACGAGCTTGAACCTCAAATTCCGAACTCTAAACTTCATAAACCCTCCATACTTAATTATGATAATCATTATCAATAGATAGGCATAAAAAATCCCACCCATTGAGGTTTAATACTTAACCTTTATCTTGTCCAATTCTTCCTTGCTAATATCCGACCATCTCTTAAGAGTCCAATTGCCGATCCATTCCTTAAAGATCGCAAGATTTTTCTGTCTTTCCTCTTCTGTTGCACCCAGATGTTGATACATATTCCCGGGTTTCCCATCTTTTGTGTTATTTCCGTTGTCAAGCCTTCTCATCAAGGCCCCGGTATCAGGCCAGCCCGTAAAGAAGATCAAATTGGCGTAAGTGTTCATCCTCGGCCCCTTAAACATTTCTTCATACTTCTTTTTATTTTCTTTGAATTCCGGATACTCCGGCGAATCCTGTCCGTGGCAGCCTATGCATTTTGAATCGAATATGGGCTTAATGTGCGTTATATACCTAACTTCTCCATGCTTATCATGAGCATATCCAGACTCCGCATAACCGAAAGCAAACAGTGAAAGCGCTGCAAACAGCAAAGCTTTTTTTACAGAAACTATAGTCTTCATACTTACTCCTTTTAATTCTCGAATTTCAAACAGCACTGGTTAAATCTCACGTTTCCACTTCTTAAGCCACCACCTCCTTGGGACGCCATGAATAATCAGTACAGCTTCTCTGCTCAATACTTGTGATGATAATCATTATCATTACAATAATAAAAAATTTTATCTACACTTCTTGCACAGCCCGTATATCTCCAATTTGTGTCTCTGCGGAATGAAATCATTTGCCTCTGCAAGCTTATCCTGAAGCTTTTCAATCCGGTTATCGTTAACTTCTATAAATCTCCCGCATTTCATGCATATAAGATGGTCATGATGCTCATGGCCGAACTTCGGTTCAAATTTTGCCTTGCTTGTGCCTATCTTTATTTCATCAGCAATCTCGCATTCACACATGAGTTTTAAATTACGGTGCACGGTGGCATATCCTATATCCGGATTCTTTTTTTTCACCGCATCAAACAACTCTTCTACAGTGATATGCTTATTAGCGTGAAGAAATGAGTCAAGGATCATTTCCCTCTGTTTAGTATTTCGCAATCCTTTTTCCCTTATATAATTAACAAATATGTCGCTTGCGCTGCTCTTGTTCATATCGAGCCTTATTTAATAATGATAACTATTATCATTTAAACATACTGCCCTTCAATTTGTCAACAGGTCTTAACTTAAGCATTATAATTTTAATATCTTCATCCCTTTGCCCAAAACAACTGCCAACCTCATGGCATTCCACACAAACTCCTTGGCCTTGATAAAGGCTTCCTTAACATCGTAACCGAGGGCAAGGCATGCAGTAATGACCGATGAAAAAACACATCCTGTGCCGTGGAATTCGCCTGCGAATTTATCATTCTCGAGAGTTAAAAATTCTTCTCCGTCAAAAAACAGGTCTATAGCCTTTTCTTTCATATGTCCGCCTGTAATAATAACTGCGCCGACTCCGAAATCTTTTAATTTAACAGCAGCCTCTTTCATTTCTTTCTCACCATTAATAATAATGCCGGTAAAAACCGCTGCCTCATTTATATTAGGCGTAATAACTTTTGCAAGGGGCAGCAACTGCTCTCTTATAGCCTCCTTCACCCCTTCTTTTACAAGCGATACCCCGGTAGATGAAACTATTACCGGATCGATAACGAGATTGGTCAGGGAATATTGTCTGTACTTCTCTGAGATAATTTTCACTATATCTAATGAATAGAGCATTCCTGTTTTAAGGGCACCGGGTTTAATATCCTGCAAAAGCGTATCAAGTTGTGCCTCAAAGAAGTCAGACTTAATCTCCTGAATGCTGCTAACCCCCTTTGTGCTCTGAGCAGTAAGTACAGCCGGAATGCTCAATCCATAAACACCCATTGCACTAAAAGTCTTCAGATCTGCCTGAAAACCTGCACCGCCAGTGGGATCTGAGCCGGCTATGGTAAGGGCGATTTTCAAAGGAGAAGTTTTCATGAAAAGACTATATCAGGTAGTTTATAATATTTCAATGGATATACAGGAAGAATTTCTGGAAGTTATCAATGAACATGGCGATACAATCAAGACACTCCCACGCTCCGTGGTTCATGGAGATCCGTCACTTATGCACAAGGTGGTTCATGTGCTGGTTTTCAACAAAAATGGTGAGCTTCTGTTACAGAAACGTTCGATGAACAAGGATGTAGCACCGGGGAAATGGGACACATCCGTTGGCGGACATGTTAACGCAGGGGAAACTATTATTGAAGCATTGAGCCGTGAAATGGAGGAAGAACTCGGCATCACGACATGCGAGCCTGAGTTTCTGTACACATACATTCATTCAAACCAGTATGAGAGTGAGCTTGTATACACACATTCATGTGTTCATTCAGGTCAGATAAGATTCAACAAAGATGAGATCGATGAAATACGATTTTGGACTTCTGATGAGATCAAACAGAACCTTGGCAAAGGTATCTTCAGCGATAATTTTGAACATGAGATCATGACATATATGAAGTTCAGAGATGTTCATTAAAAACTGTTTTATTGGTTGTATTAGTTGAATTGGTTAACTAATAAAACCAATAAAACCTTCTCTGTAAAACATGATTGCTTTTTCAGTGTTTATTCTTTTATTCTAAAAGAAATAAGAAAAACTCTTCGGGAGTTAAAATAAGGAGGATTTTACATGGTAACAATAACAGATACTGCCACTGAAAAGGCAAAGGAAATATTATCCGAAGAAGGTAAGGCCGAATGGGGGCTCAGATTTTATACAGCAGGAAGCGGCTGCTGCGGGCCTTCATACGGAATAGATATCGTTGAAGAACCTTCTAAGGGAGATACGACCATTGAGAAGAACGGTCTTAAGGTTTATATCGATTCAGATACGTATAAGAGCCTTGAGGGTATGAATATTGATTACGTTGAAGAAGGCGACAGGGAAGGTTTTGTGCTTACCGGAGGCGCGGCCCCATCATGTAGTTCAGGCTGCGGTTCTTCATGCGGGTAACTGATCCAACAATTATTCCCCGCGCCTGAGCAGCCCTTTTCGCATATTTGTGAACAATGAAAATTTGTCCCTGATTTCCTCTCAAATATAATAACAATGCAAATTTAAAATGCCACTTTAAATTTGCATTGTTATGAAAATATTGTTATTCTATTGCCATGAAGTATATCCACCGCCAGATTGAGCAGAAGGTTAAGCATCTTGTGCGTTCGTTTCCGAGCATTGCAATAACAGGGCCGAGGCAGTCCGGTAAATCAACCCTTCTCATTAATACGCTCAAGGGATACAGGTACATTACATTCGACGACCCGCTGACACGGGACCGTGCAATCTCCGATCCTCAGTTTTTTATCGACTCGCTCGGGGAAAAGACAATTATTGACGAGATACAGTATGCGCCGGGCATCCTTTCATATATCAAGATGAAAATAGACGGCAACAGGGATAGAAAAGGCATGTATATTTTCACCGGCTCGCAGCAGTTTACGATGATAAAGAAT
>JAGVGM010000023.1 GCA_020057065.1 Thermodesulfovibrionia bacterium | reverse complement strand
TCTTTATATCTTCACATCGTATTTGTGATTTAATTGCATTGCCGAGAACACATGCCCTTTTGCTTACATTTTCAACAGAGGCGTTTGGCGAACGAATTAGAGCGGCAAGAATAAGTGATTCTGTTTCATCAAGTCCATTTGGCTCTTTATCAAAAAGACCTCTTGATGCAACGGTAATCCCCTGAAGCTCGCCCTTGAAAGCCACTAAATTCAGATATGCCTCTATTATCTCTTCTTTTGTCCACGTCTCTTCCAGATTTTTTGCAGCATTTATCTGATTCCATTTCTGCGTTAGAGTCCTTTTTCTTTTTCCCGGTTTCAATTTTTTGTCTATAACAGCTACAAGCTGCATTGTTATTGTGCTTGCCCCACGAGGTGTTTGTGCAAAAAGATTCCCAATAGCCGCAGCGCCAACGGCTTTCCAGTCAACACCGTGGTGTTCATAGAACCTTTTATCCTCTGAACGGATGACTGACTTTACCAAAGCCGGAGAAATATCTTTGATACCGACCCATTCAAGCCTTCTGCCTTTTGAATCAACCCGCAGTTCATGTATTACTTTGCCGTGCCTGTCCAGCAGAACGGAATCGGATTCTTTGTAGGCTTTTTTGACTTCTTCAAACCTCGGCACGGCATGGGCATAGGACGCAATGATAAAAAAAAATATAATGAAAGCCTGTGTCTTCATTCTTTGTCTAATTTTTATTCTACCTTTATAGTCTTATTCGGTGATTCCCCTAACATCTCCGGCGAATACAAAGCTTCAACCCGTGTTGGAGGGAAGTGGAATGTCCCTTCATTATTAAGTCTTATGGTATATTCAACAGTCCATTCCCCTTTGGGTACAAATTCATAATATATTCTGAACGCCTCAAACGAACGCTCCTCAAACGCGGGCCAGACCCAGCCTTTATTCTCCTCTCCTTTTGTAAGAAGCTGCGAATCCCTTCCAAGTCCTGTCCCGAGAATGCTTGCTCCTGCAGGTATTGGATCATTCACAACAACCCATGTCATATCAGCCTGAGCCTCAAGTTCAAGTCTAACCCTCACAACATCTCCGCGACTCCATTTCTCTGCCTGTTTCTGCTCTATGGGTATCATAGTCTTTTTAATCTTATATCCGCTTGAAAAAGACTCTTTCAACGGAATCGCTGCAAGGCTCTGTATTGTAGCCCACGGTTTTCCTGTGCCCTTATGTGCAATTGTTAATTTTTCTTTCTCCTTGGGCCAGCTAAATATAATCTTTTTCTCTTCATCCGGCTTGCTCCAGTCAACACTCTTTGTCTTCTCATTCAATATTGCAGAGGTTGCACCAGCTACAGGAATAGACTCAAATTTGCTTGAAAACTTCTCCATCGCAAGAACACCCCATGCGTTTGCCGTTGTCAAGTTCCATGCGCCCTTATACTGCCTTCCCAAAGCGCCCCTTACAAGCCTCGGCATATCCTCATTCCAGCTATCAAAGTGAAGGAATGTAAGTATGCTCTTTACGGCATTCACATCTACCGAAACCATAAGCCACCAAAGAGAATCCATCTCTTCCGTTGAAAATCCCATCGTTGTTCCCTGGAAATTAAGTCTTGACCTCAGAATCTGCTCCGCTTCTTTGAGTTTCTTATTACGCTCGGGTATATCCTTCATTCTGAGGAGGACATTCAACCAGTCAAGCACAGCAGATGTCGGCCAGAGGTTCGGTTCTATTGTTATTGATCCAAGAAGTTTAGGTTCTGCATTCACAATGCGCGATAGCGCCTCCAGCGCAGCCATCTTCCTTATGGATAAATCTGCTGTCGGCAGAGATGAATATCTTATTACCCTTCCTTCAATAAATCCCTTTAATCCTTCTGCCATGCGGGATTCTATATGCTCGGGTATCTCCCAACCGGCTTCATCAGCAATGGACATAATATAAGATGTAAGCGCATCGCTTCCGAGACGCATTGTCGGGAAATATTTTACAAGCCCGTCAGAATCAAGATGCGACGGCAGTTCTGCAATAACAGCCTTCCATAATGTTTCATCTCTCAATGCAACGGCGCGTGATACCTTCTGCTCCAAGCAGGTATACGGATAGCGCTTCATATACCATATGACTCCACCAAGCCCGTTTGAAAGTTTCGGCTTGAATGAGAGGTTAATCCCGCCCTTGCCTGAAATCGCATCCTTTGGTTTTTCAATATCAATACTAAAAGTCTTCTCAATCTGTGTTATTGTCGCCTGAAATGTCCTTACAGGCACTGCCTCAACAACTTTATGTTTAATCTTTAATCTGTCTTTTGCATCTCCACCCTTTTCCTGTGCGACGACTTCATAAGTTAATGCCTCCACACCGTAAGGCACACTAATATCCCATCTGACTTCTTTTGCCTCGCCTGCTGAAAGAGATTCTGTAATAACATTAAGTTCTTTATTATTGAGAGTCCCTTTCACCTCCAAATCCATCTTGCGGCCGGATAAATTCCTGATTATAAAGCCAGCCTGAAATTTATCGCCCTCTCTTACAAGCGGAGGTATGCCTGACAGTATCATCAAATCCTGCGTTGTTCTTATGCTTGTCTGTCCTGTGCCGAACATACCGACACCGCCGTTTGCTACTGCAACAATCCTGAAACTCGTGAGCGAGTCATTGAGCGGTATCTCCACAGATGCCTCGCCTTTCTGATTTAATGGAACCCGCGCCTTCCAGAGCAAAAGAGTGTCAAATAATTCTCTTGTTGTCTGCTTTCCGCCGCCTCCACCTTGCGGCAGCGCCTTGAGACCGTAATGTCTTTTCCCGATAACCTGCATTTGGGCAGTAGAAGTTCTCACCTCGTATCCTCTTCTTCCCATCATCACTTCAAGAAGTTTCCAACTGCTATTCGGCATTAACTCAAGAAGCCCTTCATCAACAGCAGCGATTACAACCTCGCTTCCTTTTGGCAGGAGCTTCCCGTTTGCCTGTTTCACCTTTACGCTGATATGCGCTTTCTCACGGATTTTATATACCGCTTTTTCTGAAGAAACATTTACCTTAAGTTCGTGCGCCTTCCAGCCCACTTTAATCTCGGCAACTCCAAGTTTAAATGCAGGTTTCCCGAGATCAACAGTCGCAGTAGGCTGAACACCTGCAATACGGCCCCTTACGACAAGGGCTGATACAAATACATTCGGAGCATAATTGCTTTTTATGGGTATTTCTATGGCAGGACTTTTCCCTGAGATTTTCTTTACAAATGTCTCCATTATGCCTTCGCGTTCGATCGTAATTAGCGCTGTTGCATTCCTGAAAGGCATCCTTACCTGAAACTTTGCAGTCTCGCCCTGTTCGTATTTTTTCTTCTCTGGAAGCAAATCTATCCTATCGTTATCCGATACATCAAACCACCATTCGCCTTTCCCTGCAATCCATATATCACGATGCGTTGCCGAGACATTTCCCGCGTTATCTTTTGAGCTTGCCATCAATATTACATTCCCTGAAACCGGAGATTTTACTTCGCATATCAGAAGCCCTTTAGCATCTGATTTTCCATCACATAAACTGCCAATGCGCTTTGTCTCTGTTACATGCTCATAAGAATAGAATCCCCCTACAAGTCGCTTTCTGTGCGAATAGTTTTTCCTCTGGAAGAGTTCTACCTTTATATCCGCATTCGGCACAGGGTTGCCAGTTATATCTATGGCAATAACATGGAACTTAAACGATTCCTTTGAAGATACCCACGAATCAGGCTTGATCCCAAGCAGCAGTTTTGAATGCCACAGAGGTATTTTTCTGGAGACTGTCTGTATTTCACCATTCGGGTCTCTGAACTCAAGCTCTGTTAATATCTCATTCGGTGAAGATACCGAAGGCAGGTTTGATATATTCGCTCTTACGCTTCCGGTATTGTCAAGCACCCAATCGCTGCTCAAAATCTTAGACTTTTTTCCCGCTTCATTTCCCCGCTCATAAGAAGAACTCTTTATGACCTCTTCTTTAATCCCTCCATTTGCAAAAATAAAATCTTCATAGTCATCAAATTGCACGTATTTCGGCTGTATCTGGCTTCTTAATTTTACAGAGGCATTGGAAGCGCCTCCGCCGGACAGATAGGTGACCAGTAGATCAATATCCATTTTTGAAGCATTGATTAAAGTTTCTTTCGGCGGCTGAATAACAGCCTTCATCAAAGGCACCCTGAATTCCTCAACCCTGAAAGCGCCTGTATGCACTCTCCTCAGGCTGAAATATTCCTCATCTCCCTGTTCATATCCGCCGACAGCAGTTCGTGATTTTGGCTCATCTATTTTTTTGCTTAAGAGAACAACTTCGTAATGCCCCAGCTTTGCATCCTTCGGTATCTTCCACTCTGTCTCTGCTATGCCATTTGCATCCCATTTCAAAGGGAACTCATATCTCTGGTCGCTTCCCTGATGTTGAATCATCACTGTCTGCGGAAGCTTTTGCTCATTAATAAGCAAAAAACCTGACATTGTGTGCTTGCGTATAATATGCTTCAAATGAACAGTCTCGCCTGCCCTTAAAAGACTCCTGTCAAATATTGTATGCGCTATAACGGGCCCGTGATACGATGCGCCCGGCAGATGAAACCTCCACGGCTCAATGCCGTCATCCCAGCTTGAATGCACAAATGTCATGTCTTTGGATGTTTTGGCAAATATAAATAATCCTCTGTTCAGACTGCCAAGTGAACGTGATGCCTCGCTATAATTTACGCCTGAAGAACAGCGCGGGAGTTCATTTACTGAAGGCAGTTTTGTGTTTATCTTTGCAATGCCGCTTCCATCAGTCTTTCCTTTCCACACTAACTTCCCCTCACAATCTCTTATCAAAACAGAGGCATTTTTTACAGGCTCCGCCTTATCAAGCGTTGTTACCCATACAAGAGAGGATTCCCTCCCCCACTTAAAATGTGCCGAGAGATTTGTGATAAGCGCTGCTGTAGGCACATACATAGGTCTTTGGGAGCTCAATCCAAGTAATGTTTTTTCTTCCCTGAGCAGAGATGATCCGAGTATCTGGCTTTCCATCTCTACAACATAAAACCCCGGCTCTTTCAGCGGGATGCCCACTACCTCAAATGCCTTTGAGCCTCCAGGTTTTGGGACCGAAAAGTCTTTAACATCGCTCTCATTTTTTAAAATAGAATTTTCACGCTCGGCAGATGCTATCTTCTTCAGCCAGTCAATAATCTTC
>JAGVGM010000075.1 GCA_020057065.1 Thermodesulfovibrionia bacterium | reverse complement strand
GTATCAACATTGTAATTCTTCTTCCTTAAGGTCATGGAAACAACTTTAAGTATATTCTTTTCGTCGTCTACGACAAGCACATTATGTTTTTGCATACTCATACACCTTCATTTTTATTGTAAACTTTGTTCCCTTCCCCACTTTGCTTTCAACTTCTATGTCTCCGCCATGCTCCTTTACTATCCGGTCGATAATTGCAAGGCCCAGCCCCGACCCCCGGGTCTTTGTGGTAAAAAACGGCTTAAAGATATTTTCCATCTCTTCGCTGCTTATACCCTTACCTGTGTCTTCTATTATTATGCTTATAAAAGGGCCTTCATTCCAAGTAGTAATCTCCACTGTATCCCCTGCCTTTGAAGCTTCCAGTGCGTTGAGCAGCAGATTAAGTAGCGCCTGCTTGATCCTTGAATAGTCGCACGGCACAGGGGGCAGATTCCTGTCAAGCAGCGCCACTATCTCAATATTTTTCTCGGTAGCCTCCTGCCTGATTAGATCAACTGTTGATTCCACTAATTTATTAATGTCGCAAGTCCTAAGGTTTATGGGTTCAGGCTTTGAAAAACCGAGGAAATTGGTAGATATGTCATTAAGCCTTGATACCTCCTCTTCTACTATGGAAAGGAACTCCGTAAGTATTGCTCCGTGGAAATTATTCTTCAGATAAGACGTCGCTATTTTTATGGCATTCAGAGGATTCTTGGTCTCGTGGGCTACTGTCGTTGCCATCTCACCGAGCGCAGACAGCCTCTCCATCTTTGCTTTTTCTGAATTTGCCTTTTCCAATTCCTGAAGATTATACCTGAGATCTTTAACCATCTGATTAAAAACCTCAACAAGCTCGTTAATTTCGTCACCGCAGGATTCCTTGTAAACAACACATTTTCTGCAATCGCCAATCTTCTGTGCAAACTGGCCCTGTATCTTGTCATGGCAGAAAGTGCCGGCTGTTGCCCAGCATCTCAGTTTTCCGTAAGAAGGGCAATCTGTCTTTTTGCAGTTAAGTCTTTCCCAACACTCAACAAGTCTTGGGTTTTCTACTTCTACATTGAGATTACCTGCCTGTATATCAAGCATTTTGCTTTTGAGCCTCTTAAGCGGTTTGGTCAAAATGTTAGAAACTATAAATGCTCCAGCTATACCGGCAGCCAGCATTATCCCTGTAATCATGTAAATATATTTTTTCAGGTTCTTTAATCTGGCTTCAATTGAAGCATTCATCACGCTGACGGAATAGGCAATAGTTGCAACTCCAAGGACCTCATTTCCGATAACAACAGGATAAGAAAACTCCTTTACCAATTCATTTTCATAAATATATTCCCGTACGGATTCTTTTAAAGACTTATGATCTTTCACCATCACATTGTCTGTAAGGGCAAGCCTTGACCCCAGCATGTGTCTCTTTGTATGCGCTACGATATTTCCTTCCTTATCCGCTATCATTGCATATTTACATACCGTAGCTTCAAATACCGTTTTCACAAGCTCATCAAGCCTCAGCGGATCAAAAACAAGAAGTGATTCAACAGCGTCATGAGCAAGATTTTTGGTCATTGCAAGATTGCTCTCAAAAGTGCTCTGTTTCAATGATTCCTTCTGGTAATCAATTATCAGTGTGGCCACGCCGAGCATAGTAAAAATAATCAGGACGGTTACCGCAATCGAGAACTTCAGCCCGAGACTTAACCTACTTGTCATGCTTATGGATCCATTCCCTGAGAGTATCGAAATCCTTATCGCTTGCCGGTTTAAATCCTGTTAAGTATGCCGCCCTGAGTATTTCGCCGCCTTTGAGTTCAAGCAAGTATCTTTGCACCAGAGCAATCATTTTTTCATCCGTATTCTTTGTTGCCGCAAACGGCCAGTTCGCTATATATGGCGTTTTTGCAAGTATCCGTATCTTCCCAAGGTCGATCTCTTCTTCCAGTACATCCAGTGCAGATTCCCTCACAAAACCAGCATCAACATTTTTTCTGTATACATTCAGTATTACCTCTTCCTGCCGCTTCCCGTCTATAAGGGAAAGGTCTTTAGAAACATCAATATTATTCTCATAAAGGAAGAGTTTCTGAGCCAGAAAACCGCCTGCCGACTTATATGAAACAACCATGACCTTCTTCCCCTTCAGGTCATTAAGCGTTCTAATAGGGCTATCTTTATGTGTTATTATAATGCCTCTGAAACTATCTCCTGTCTGCTGCAAAATAGTGTTGGCAAAAGCCCTTAGAAAGCCTTTATCCGCAAGCTGGATATAGATGTATGGGTTTGAATAAGAAAACTCCACCTTCCCTTGCTTCACAATGTCAAAGAAATCCTCAAAGTCTTTTGGAATTACGAGTTTGAATTCATAACCTGTTTTTCTGGTAAGATATCTCATGAGCGGATCAAACCTGTCAAAAAGTGTTATCGCGGAATAAAGAGGAAGAATCGCAACCTTCATGGTATTCTTGCCATACTCGAGATAATTCTTCCCTGTCAGGTTCTTAATCATCATTCTCACGACATCAAAATCCCTGTCCTCGGCAGACGAGAATCCACTTATATCTTTCATAGCTTTTATCACTTCAGGATTTTTCTGTGTGGTCAAGGAGAGAAGGGCCTGCTTTATCTTATTGCGCAACTCATCAGGCAGTCCTGGATAGGCGCATATCGAATACTGAGGAATTGCCTCTGAGGTCTTAATAATCTTCAGGCCGTCAGGGATGTATTTTACTGCAACACGTTCACTCAATCCTCCAATATCGTGCCTGTTGGAAAGGACAGAAAGCGCAATCCTGTCCTCGTGCTCAAGATAATCCACATACCTGAATTCCTTCAGATTAATGCCGACTTCCTTAAACATTACCGCAGGGATAAGATACGAGGAGGAAGACCAGACATTTCCAAGGGCAAGCTTTTTCCCCTTAACCTCAATAATCTTGTTAACCGGTGAATCCTTTCTTGCTACAATGACACTTCTATAGGTTGCTGATCCATCAAGTATAGCCTTTGCAATAGGCACAACCTTATACCTCTTTTTCGCTTCACAGTATGCGGACGGATCAAGATATGCGATATGCGCATGGCCGTTACCAATGCTCTCTAT
>JAGVGM010000224.1 GCA_020057065.1 Thermodesulfovibrionia bacterium | reverse complement strand
TTTACTGTTTCGGGTGTGACAAGAAGTCCGGGATTGGCCCACTGGGCAGCGTGAGACATGCCTGTCAAGGTAAGCATGAAAATGCTTACAATACAGAATAAAACTAATTTTTTAGTCTTTGCCATAATACCTCCCTTGTGAAAATTTAATTGATTCACGAACAGGTTAATAATGCTGCTGTTCACCTCCTTTGTTTTTGCTCCTCTACTATTTACCGTAGAGAAGAATAATTGCGATCTGGATTTCATAATAGTCCTCCCATGTTGGTTGTTGGTTGTACTCATTTTATAAGGAGCACCGGTATCTCTGCTGTGTTGGCTACTTCCCTGCTCACGCTGCCCATCAGCAGTGTATGCATCCTTTTCCCCCTTGAACCCATGATAATCATTTCGGCATTTTCTTCTTTTGCAGTTTTAAGAATCTCATCGGCAGGATGCCCCTCTTTTACTATTGTCTTTATTCCTGTTATGCCTTTTTCTTCGAGGGTTTTTCTGTGGTAAGAAATAATCTTTTCGGCTTTTTTGTTCAGCATCTTCTGATACTCCGTGCCCTTAAGCATTTCCTTGAGCGTTGACATCTCGGCGTCTCCGAGCATCTCATCCATCAGGGACAGGCCTTCTATTTTCTGCACATATAATAAGAGCACTGTTTCCGGAATACGGCACCCAAAAAGTTCAGTAAATCTATTTATCGTGGTATCAGAGCCCTTGCTGTCATCCACAGCGATTAGTATTTTTTTCATCGGTTTAACTCCTTGTGCTATTCAATTTATCAGTCCATGTTTTGGTAATTTTCTCAATTGTCCAGCATTACATTAGTCCTCTTTATATAAATCTTTAAAGTGTTGTTCATACTCCTTGCCAAGTTCTGACCCGATTGCTTTATCCTCGGAAGCGCCATAAGCAGGGGCTTCCTGCTTTTCAAAAAATCCCGGCTGTATCCCTGTGCGGTACGATGCGCTAAAACCGAGCAAGCTGCCCAGAACCAAGCTAATCAAGATAATTACGATATATTTTGTTTCCATCCTGTTTCTCCCTTGCTATTTATTGCTGTCCTTGAGCAGATCTTTATAATACTGTTCCATTTTTTTATCAATCTGTGATTCGACTCCCTTTTCCTTTCTTCCACTGAAGACACCCGCCTGAATATACGGCGGTATGCTGTAGCCGATTAAAAAACTCGTAAAGATAGCAACCAGAATGATTACGATTAATAGTGTCCTATCCATGCGTTGTCCTCCTTTTGAAAATAGGCTTCATGCCGCCTTCCTTATCGTGTAGATGTATTTGCCGCCTTCAGCCTTCTTGTCTATAATCTCATTGCCCACTGAAGCACACATTGCCACGATAGATTCTGAGGACGAAGGATTGTCGAATATAACTTCAAGGGTATCTCCCAAGTGAATCTTTTCCAGCATTTTTTTGGTATAAATCTGCGGGTGAGGGCAGACATAACCGGTACAGTCCAGTGAGTAAACGCCTTCGCTCTTTTTATCAAATTTTACAGCCATTATTGCCTCCTTTTTTAATCAATTTATATTTCTAATCCGGCCATTTCCTTAGCCATCTGTCTTTCTGTCCACCAATTGAAGAACTTTACCCCTATAAATGCGCCTCCAATCATTCCCAGTCCAAACAACCACCCGCCTACATCACCGTTTGCGGCTCGCACGAAGAATGCCCCCACATTGCATCCAAGACCCAGCCTTGAGCCGATCCCCATTAAAAAGCCTCCAATAATTGCCCATGTGGCAAGTTCCATTGTCGGTTTCTTGAATTTGAATTCATTGTTCATAAGAGCCATCACTGCGGCGCCTCCGATAAGAGCCAGCGACATCCAGTCGGCAGGGTTGAGAGCAGGGTTAGGGATACCGTTTATATACCCAAAGAATATGTTGTCCATGTTGTTCCATCCGAGCTTTTGCATTAGCCATCCAACCCACTGGGCTTCCTGTGTGGTTACATACCAGTAGCCGGGGTCGAAGACAGTGCCTCTTATTGATATACCGTAGTCAGAACCAAGCATTTTAAGCAGCTCTCCGGCATTTCTTATCCCGAGCTTTATTCGCAGGCCTTCAATAACAAACATCTGAAGGCCGCATGCAACTCCCAGTATTAAACCTGCAATAGAAGTTCTCTTGGAAGAGAGAATCATGCGCCAGAAACCTGTCAGATGCTCCCTGAACCCTACAGCGCCTATTCCCGCCTTTGACATGTCTCTTATAAAGCTTTTTCTGACCCATATGAAATAGACCACGGTAAGCAGCAGCAGCGCGGGAAGAAAGACGCCTATCGTAAAATTGCCTAAAAAGGCGCCTGATACGCTCTCATTTTTCAGCCCGAGCACTTTTGCAAAAGTTACCGTGGGATGGTTCCATACGTACCCTGCGAGATACTGGTCTAACCATCCGTCGCCTGCATTGATGACTTCCGGGAGTTTTTTTGCTATGGCTGATTCATGCCAGGACTGAGGCACGAGTTTGTTCATCCATCCGCCTATATCAGCAAATGACGACTGTGTTACACTTATCGACAAGACAACGAGAAGCGCAACACCATTGCCTTCGCCTGTCTTATATAAGGAACCGGAAGCACAGCCGCCCGCAAATACCATTCC
>JAGVGM010000363.1 GCA_020057065.1 Thermodesulfovibrionia bacterium | reverse complement strand
TGTCAATATCTACTACCCCCTGATTGAACAGGTCCATCAAATGCTGATCAAAGGTCTGCATGCCGTACTGATCTCGCCCGGACTTCATGTAGTCTTTAATAGAGTCAGTTTTTTCCGGATTCTCGATACAGTCCTTAATGGTCAGGGTGTTAAGCATTATTTCAAGCACTGCCACCCTTCCTGTGTCGTCTTTCCGGCGAAGGAGCCGTTGCGAGATGACAGCTTGCAGGGCATCCGCCAGTCTAAGCCGCACTGCCTGCTGTTCGCTTAACTCAAAGGCGTTTATGATCCTGTGGATTGTCTTGGGGGCATCTGTGGTGTGGAGAGTTGACATAACCAGGTGACCTGTCTCGGCTGCTTTCAATGCTATCTCAATGGTTGTGGTGTCCCGCATCTCACCTACAAGAATTACATCGGGGTCCTGGCGCAACGCAGCACGCAGAGCAATCGCAAAACTCTCTGTATCAAAACCAACTTCCCGCTGGATAATGGAGGCTTTCATCTCTTTGTGGAGATATTCAATGGGGTCCTCGATCGTGACAATCTTGCACGGTCTCGTCTGGTTAATGATGTTAACCATTGCAGCCAGTGTAGTAGATTTGCCGCTGCCTGTGATACCGGTTACCAGTATCAGCCCTCGTTCTTTAAGCGAAATATCCTTGATGACATCAGGTAACCCGAGCGAATCTGCTGTTGGGATTGTAAAGGGGATCACCCGCAATACAACTGAAAAAGACCCTCTCTGTCTGCAAATATTTACACGAAATCGTGAAACGCCTGACAACATATAGGAACAGTCAAAGTCCTGAAGCCTGTTGATAACCGTATCAATATTCTCTTTAAATATGTTGGGAGTATTTAACAGGATATGTCTGACGATGGTCTCGCATTCAGCCATTTCGAGTGGTTTAATATCAAGAGGCTGTATATGTCCATCAAGCCTGTATTTCCATGAAGACTTGACACAGAGATGAATATCCGAAACATTCATTTCTACTCCCTTGAGGAGAACGCTGTTAAAAAGTTCAATAATATTTTCCATGTGTTGTTCCTTTTAAATATTTTTTCTTAAACTGTTTTCGTCATAATTTCACTAATTCTTAAATCTGATCAGCAGGAATATTGATTTTTATCCGGTATGATGCCGTATCTACCTGAAAAACATCAGATAAAGATAGTGGTTCTTTCTCATTTCAAGTGGGTAATCCAAATTCGCTGAAGCATTCCGTATAGAAGCGAAGCATTTCTTTGGGTGAGATCTTTTTAGGATAGAATTTCCCTGGCTGCTACCTCTTCATCAACTTCTTCACATTTGGAAACGCGTCTATATTCGTATGTGGAATAAACAGGCCGGAAATATATTCATTCATGAATGAGTGGGAGACTGAAAGCTCAATGTAGGTCATCTTTTTTGCAATCTCTTCAGCCTCTGCACGCAGTTTTCGTGACAATATGCACAGGTAAGCCCCTGTGACCGAAGTATTACCCATGTACTGAAATCTCTCTTTCGGCAGTTCGGGGAGCATCCCGATCATTATCGCTTTTTCTATATCGAGGAATTTACCGAAACCGCCTGCAATATATACCTTCTGTATATCATCAAATGTATAACCCACTTCCTTGAGAAGGGTTGAGAAACCTGCATATATCGCTGCCTTGGCCCTGATGATATTTTCTATGTCAGATTCTGCCAGTACGATGTCCCTGCCTTCGCCGGAATAAACTACAAACTCCAATCCGTTTTCACCTTCCCTGACTCTGTTCGAAACATCTTTTTGCAGCTTTCCCTTCTGGTCAATTATGCCTGCAAAAAACATCTCTGCAATTGCAGCAATCATTCCCGAACCGCATATGCCTGTGGGCTTGATATTCTCTCCGATAATTTTTAATTCAACTTCAAGTGTTTCATGGTTGATCTTTACGTCTTCGATCGCTCCGTCAGTGGCCCTCATTCCGTGTTGAATCCCGCTTCCCTCAAAACACGGACCTGCTGAACATGCCGCGGCTACAAGCCATTCGGCATTCCCGATGACTATCTCACCGTTTGTTCCTATATCAATGAAGATGCATAATTCCTGCTTTTTATATAATTGAGTAGCAAGCACTCCTGATACTATATCTCCGCCTACATAGCTGGCAACGCACGGAAAGGCATATATAGGAATATTGGGGTTGACCTTAATGCCAAGCTCGCCTGCAAAGGAGAGGGGGAAAGCATTGGCTGTAGGGATATACGGCTCCTCTCTTATCCCTGAGGGGTCCAGCCCCAGAAATAAATGCGTCATTGTTGTGTTGCCTGCGACAACAAAACAGTCTATGGAATCAATAGGTATGCTATGGGCATTACAAATAATTGAAAGCAGTATATTGATATCGGTAATAACGGCGTCGTTCAATTCTTTCAATTTGTTATGTTCTGTAGCATGAACAATTCTGGTGATGACGTCATCACCAAAACGTATTTGCGAATTGTAAGTGGAGGCAACATCTATAAGATTTCCGTTTGTCAGGTCGACGAGGAAAACTACGATGGTTGTGGTACCTATATCTACTGCAACGCCGTACTGGGGTGTTGTTTTATTGCCCGGGGCGATGCCTATGATTTCTTCACAGTCTTCGGTATGCATGGTACATAGCGTTATTTCCCAACTGCCTTTTCTCACTGTGTACGCGAGTCCCGGCATGAATCTGAAAGGCACTCTCAGGCAAGCCATGCCTTTAGAGAAGAGTTCCCTTTTTAACCTTTCGAGATCGCTGATGTTGTCATCAAGGGTTGGCGGCGGAAGCTTAAGGAGAACTCTCTCGGTAAATGGGGTAATTTCAGCGCCTGTTAAATGTAAAAGCGCCTGCAGATCCTTTGATTTTCCTGTAACAACTTTACCCTCAACGGCCAGCATTGATTGCTTCGGAATATCAACGAACAAGTCTTCTGAGGGGAATGTTTTGCATGCAAGTGCATAGCCTTTATTTATTTCCTCCTGAGAGAGCTTTATCTTGGATTTGGAAACTGCCTGTCCTGATTTTATAATTATCCTGCATTTACCGCACGTTCCTTTTCCACCGCAGGAGGAGGTGAGGTAGATGCCAGCTTTCTTGAGGGATTCTAAAATAGATGTTTCCGGCAGGCATTTTATTTTTTTACCTGAAGTAAGAGAAATTTGCATTGATTATGTGATTCCTTTTTTTAGATATCTATTTCAATACGATTGTTCCGGAGTTACCGTAGGGGCGGGTTTGAAACCCGCCCCTACATTTATTTATCTAACTCCTTTGCCGCATCTATTGCATGATACGTAAGTATCAGATCAGCGCCGGCACGTTTTAATGATGTGAGAATCTCCATCATAACTCTCGTTTCATCTATCCAGCCGAGCTTTGCAGCCGCCTTGACCATTGAGTATTCACCACTGACATTATATGCTGCGACAGGGACATCGAATGTGTCTTTCACATCAGAAATTATATCCATGTAGGATAATGCAGGTTTTACCATCACAATATCTGCGCCTTCTTCTATATCAAGGGCCACTTCTTTTATTGCCTCTCTCCTGTTTGCGGGATCCATCTGATACGACCGCCTGTCTCCGAATGAGGGGGTTGATTCTGCCGCCTCCCTAAAGGGTGCATAAAATGCAGATGCATATTTGGCGGCGTAACTGATTATCGGGATGTTATCAAAACCGTTTTCATCAAGTATGGTCCTTATAGCCATTATTCGACCATCCATCATATCCGAAGGGGCAACGATGTCAGCGCCTGCTTTCGCATGCGACAGGGCTTCTTTTGCAAGAAGTTCAAGCGTGGGGTCGTTCAGTATCTTCCCATTCTTTATAACCCCGCAGTGACCGTGACTCATGTATTCACACATGCAGACATCTGTTATGACGACGAGATCGGGGACTTTGTCCTTTATTGCTTTAATGGCTGTCTGCACGACCCCTTTTGGGTTATACGCCTCTGTGCCCTTATCATCCTTATGTTCAGGGATACCAAAAAGTATTATAGCCGGGATTCCAAGTTTGTACGCATTCTGAGCTTCTTTGACAATCTCATCTACTGACATCTGAGAACAACCCGGCATGGAGGAGATTTTCTTTTTAACTCCTTTCCCGAATGTAACAAACATCGGATATATAAGATCATTTTGTGTCAGATTTGTTTCTCTGACCATATCTCTTACTACTTTGTTAGTCCTGAGTCTTCTTGGTCTGTGAATTGGAAAAGACATGTTTGGCTCCTTTCAATATAAGTATCATAAAAGTATATCAAAATCTTATAGTTTTACTCCGCAAAAAGTTTTATTTTCAGGTATTGACAAAAACAATAAACTATTATACTATTGTTATGAACAATTCTTCTTTTTTTTTACAAATCCCGTTTGAGTTGAAAGGTTAAAACCTCCAAGCGTATATTTTTTCTGGAAGAAATTTAAGGAGAGTATAAAATAATTTAAATATTTTAGATTAACATTTTTATAACAGGCTATTCACATGTTGCCTTTACTTTTAAACTGCATAGCACTCTAAGTAAACAATCCCACAATAAAGGAAAATATCCCATGGCAGAGAAGAACAAAAATCAAGGAGTTAGTATGAATATTTCGGACCTGAATGAAAAAACTATTGATGAGCTGAACAAGATGGCAAAAGGTTTAAACGTTGAAGGTGCAAGAGGGCTCAGGAAGCAAGACCTTATTTTTGCGATATTGCAGGCACAGACCGAAAAAACAGGATTGATCTTCGGAGAAGGGGTGCTCGAGATATTGCCTGACGGTTTCGGCTTTCTCCGCTCTCCCAATTACAGCTATCTGCCTGGCCCCGATGATATATATGTCTCTCCTTCACAAATAAGAAGATTTAACGTGCGTACAGGCGATCTTGTAACCGGACAGATACGCCCTCCAAAAGAGAGCGAGAGATATTTTGCTCTTTTAAAAGTTGAAGCTATTAATCATGAACCGCCCGATGAGAACATTGAAAGGGCCTTATTTGATAACCTTACTCCTTATTATCCTACAGAAGCCTTAAACCTCGAATATCACAAAGATGATTATTCAACAAGGGTTATGTCGCTTGTTACTCCGATAGGAATGGGCCAGAGAGGTATGATCGTAGCAGCGCCGAGAACAGGTAAGACAATGCTGCTTCAATCCATAGCAAAGTCTATCAAGAAAAATCATCCCGATGTCCATTTGATCATACTTCTTATTGATGAGAGACCTGAAGAGGTTACGGACTGGAAGCGGCAGGTAGTAGGCGCAGAGATAATAAGCTCGACATTTGACGAACCGCCGCAAAGACATATACAGGTCGCTGAAATGGTTATTGAAAGATCGAAACGCCTTATTGAATCAAAGAAAAACGTTGTAATCCTTCTTGATTCAATAACCAGGCTTGCGAGGGCTTATAATGCAGTTATCCCGGCAAGCGGCAAGGTCCTGTCTGGCGGACTGGATTCCAACGCCCTTCAGAAACCCAAGAGGTTCTTCGGCACCGCCAGAAATATTGAGGATGGTGGAAGCCTGACGATCCTTGCAACAGCCCTTATTGATACCGGCAGCAGGATGGACGATGTTATCTTTGAAGAGTTCAAGGGAACCGGCAACATGGAACTGCACCTTGACAGAAAGCTCGTGGACAAGAGAATATTCCCGAGCATCAATATCAATGCCTCCGGCACAAGAAAAGAAGAGCTTCTGGTGGAAAAGAACGTGCTTCAGAGGATGTGGATCTTAAGAAAGGTGCTTCATTCGCTGAGCACTGTAGAGAGCATGGAGTTCCTGCTTGACAAGATTACGGGGACCAAAAGCAATAAGGAATTTCTTGATATGATGAATAAGTAGGAAGCGTGAACCGTGTCCGGTTAACGTGACCGATCTTTCGACGTTTCGGTTCTTACACAAAGAAATTGCTTTGCTCCCACGAGGGGTTAAGAATTTCCAGCCCTAGTCTGCTTGTTAAACGGTGAGGCAGTGTTAGTTTGGACCATATTATCCTGCAATGAAGATTGACTATTTCTCCGGGATTGGGTTCAAACCTTAGTTCAAGCATATCATCCGGCTTTAATTCACTCTCAGAACTTGTTGATGCAGTGATTATATAAGCGCCTACAGATGAAAGATTTTCTATTATACATTGAAAGCTTTTGCCGCTATAGATGATCTCAGCTTTAAAACCAACAGCTATTCTTTTATCACGCCTGTTCTCCATCTGGAATTATATTAACATATTATTGCTTGTGGTGCAGAGGTGGGTTTGAAACCCGCCTCTACTTACATTAATTCCCTGAAATCATGTATTGTATTGAATTCATTTGTTTTTTTAGGCTCTGCTTTTGAACTCGCCTTTGCTTTGAAAATTAAATATTTGATCCCGTAGTCCCTTGCTGTTTTAAGGACATCTTCAGTATCGTCAATAAAAAGTGATCGTTCCTTTTCGAATTTTAGTTTTTTCTCAGCCCCGCGCCAGAATTCAATGTATTCCTTGGGATAACCAACGTTGAAGGAGCAAAGGACCTCATCAAAGTATTTTCCTATCTGTGTTTTATTGAATTTTATTTTGACCGTCTTGAAGTGGGCATTAGTAAGAAGAAATATTTTTTTCCTGCGCTGTCTCATCATTTTCAGGAAATCGATAACATGCGGATGAACTTCGATAAGATGGCGTATCTGTTCTTTTAAAGCAGGGATGTCGAGATGCAGCTCTTTGGACCAGAAATCAATATCGCACCAGTTCAATGTTTTTTCATGTGACTTATAAGTGCTGAATAAATGCTCTTTTGCGGCGCCGAAGGTCATATTGTGTTTCTCGGCGTATTTTTCCGGCACAAGGTGTCCCCAAAAATAATCGTCAAAATACAGGTCCAGCAATGTGCCGTCCATGTCAAGGAGTATATATTTTATTTCATCGAAAGGTATTGATTTGAGCATTGTAATCCTTTTGCGAGATTGTTTATGATGAAGATTATTGTAACATTACTATCCTTTTCTATTTCTTTTTTTAGATGATTTCTTCAGGTCAATCGACTTGACCGTCTTTTCAAAATCTGAATCTATCCGGTCCTGTTGCTGTATGCGCAGCCTAGCGAACTTTTCGTATTCTGTTTCTGCAAGTTCCTTCGCCAGTTCATGTGACACCTTTCCGGAATGGGTCAGAATATCACGCTCGTTTAAGGTTAGGAAGCCATCGAGCTTTTTGATCCAGTCCCGCATGTGCATTGGAATGCGCCGCATAGCCTGGCCTTCGGCAAATATCAGATACTGCTCCACCAAATTGTTAAGAGCCAAAAGCTCTTCTTCCATTAAATAATTTTTCGCAACAACCACATCATGCTTGCGGACTTTGGCGCCACGCCAGTTAGTCAGTCCCATGTGCGGCTTTTTATGATCGGCTCGTTCATGGATGATTTCCGCTGCCGTCTTTCCGGTGATTGCCCAATGCATTTTGTTCTGAACGGTCTTAAAAAAATCAATGCTCATTTCGAGCGTTGGGTCATAATCGATACTGGTGGCGTAAATATCAGTGATCTTCTGATAAAAACGCTTTTCGGATGTACGTATGTCCTGAATGCGGCGAAGCAGCTCTTCAAAATAATCAAAAGGCTGGTCAGGGTTCTTGAGCCTTTCATCATCCAGAACAAATCCTTTGACGATATACTCACGAAGCTGTTTTGTAGCCCATTGGCGAAAACTCGTGGCGACATGAGATTTTATACGGTAGCCAACCGAGATAATCATGTCCAGATTGTAAAACTTTGTCCGGTACTGCTTGGCGTCTGCAGCAGTTGTTAAGAATTCCTTAATAACTGAATCCGTAGCCAGTTCACCTTCCTCAAAAATATTGTTGATGTGCATATTAATGTTTGGAACGGATGTCTGGAATAACTCAGCCATAAGTTTTTGAGTCAACCATACGGTTTCATTCTCCAGCCGCACATCAATCTTGATCCGCCCGTCTTCAGCCTGATATACAAGAAACTGACTTTTCGGGATTTTGTTCTTTCCTTCATCGTGCTTTTTTCTGCTCATCAATTACACCTCCCTGCAAGTTTCCAATTCCCCTCTACAATCTCAATCATTTCTGATATGTTTCCCTATTCAGCCTTCTGCTCTGAAACAATAAATGGGGTCTGTCCCTATTTTTGTCAGAAAGCAACGTTATTAGAGAATCAACTGCATTTAATGTTTATAAAACAAAAAGCAATAAAGAAAGACTTGACCCCAAGTCCTCGTTTTCGAGTTTAAGAAAATTATTCCTCTCGTCCGAATCTATTTTTCCAAATTCCAATGAGAGGATGCCAATTAAATCTATCAGCTTCGGAAAGTGCTTTCAGATATTCTGCTTTATTTTCTTCTTCAGGGACTAATGATACGGGAGGAAGATTCAATCTGTAAAGCAATGCAAAAAGGAGCATTCTTGCAATGCGGCCGTTAAAATCAAGAAATGGGTGTATGCTTAAAAACCTTCCTTCTGCAAAAGCAAGGGCTTCAAAGAGTACATCGGTAACAAAAGGATTTGATCCAATAAAGAACAAGCGTGATTCAACGTCTTCACAATATTGTCGCATCAGTATTGGAACTTCAAAAGAAGGCGGCGGCGTATGTTTCCCAACAGTAACATCCCTGTCACGGTAGCGTCCTGCCCAATCGGGAAAAAGTTCTCCAAATGCATCTTTATGGAGTTTACAGATAAACCCGGAAGTCGTCTTTATTTCAGCAGGGTTGTAATTCAGCAATGAAGCCATTACCCGCTCCACACCTTTTGCAAGATAAGGAGCGAGTTCTGTATATGATTTAATGCCGAGGCTGGATTCTATGTAACGTGTGGTTGAAGAGTATTCTTCAGACTCTTCAGATACTCTTTCAGCATCTTGAGGC
>JAGVGM010000005.1 GCA_020057065.1 Thermodesulfovibrionia bacterium | reverse complement strand
TGCGTTGTAAGTAGCTTATATTACTTGACATTTACCAAAAAAGAGCAATTTTACTGAAAGCCCAAGTTACTTTCCATTATAATGCCGACGTGTCGGCATGGTGGAGCTTTTTACGAGTCCATCAATATTGACGGACTCGTAAAAAGTAGGATAGGTGTCTCGCCTGTCAGATAACGATTAAAAATTTTCTAAGGGGAAATTAAATGGAAGTTATACAGAATTTGTATATGTATATTTTGATTGTTTTTTTTCTCATCTGTTCAGCCTTTTTTTCTGGAGCTGAGACAGCTTTCCTCTTATTGAGTAAGTTACGGGTGAAACAACTGGTAAAAGATAAGCCCAATATAGGAAAAGGGATTGAAAAAATATTGAAGGAGCCGGATCAGCTTATAGGCACTATCCTGGTAGGCAATAACATAGTTAATATTGCTGCTACAGCAGTAGCTACAGCCATTGCAATTTCCATATTCGGAAAACAAGGGGTATTTATTGTAACTGTGTGTATGACTATTCTCTTGTTGATTTTCTCTGAGATTACTCCTAAAACCTATGCAGCTTACAACGCGTTGAAATTTTCCTTAATAGCTATCTATCCTGTCCGTTTTTTTACTGTTCTTTTTCATCCAATTGTGTGGGCGATTTCAAAGATTTCCCATCTTCTATTGCTTATGATGGGACAAAAAGGGAAATCACGCTGGTCGCCTATAACTGAAGAGGAAATCGAAACACTGATAGAGGCGGGTGAGGAAGAGGGAACCTTTGAACCAAGAAAGGGAAGAATGCTTGCCGGCATATTTGACCTGACTGATTTGACTGTTGAAGATTTAATGGTTCCTGTGAACGACATTGTTTCTATTGAAGTAAGTATGGAGTTAGATGAAATTGAAAGGGTAATTACGGAAAATGAGTTTTCGCGGTACCCGGTTTATGAAAAGGATATAAATAATATCCTTGGCTATATTCATGTTAAAGATTTTTTTAAGGGGAAAAATAAACCTGATTTAGCCATTAAGGATATTATCCGTCAACCTCTTTTCATCCCGGAGACAAAGGTAGTCTACGTCCAGCTTCTGGATTTTCAGAAGGAAAGAGCACACATGGCATTTGTTGTAGATGAATACGGGAATATAAGGGGTATTGTAACTATGGAGGACATTATAGAAGAGATTACAGGCGAGATATACGATGAATCTGATCTGATAAAGAGTCCCTACGTATTACAGAAGGACGGTTCAGTCCTTATTGAAAGTGACATAAAAATCAGGGATGTTAACAGATTGCTGACTATCTCTTTGCCGGAAGAGGATAATCCTACCCTGGGGGCTCTGATATTGAAGGAGATGGGCAGAATCCCCGAAGAGGGTGAAGAATTGACCATAGACCGCTATAGTATCAAGATATGTACAGTTGAAGGTCGCTCAATAGGAAGGGTACGGATTAAGAAGGAAGAGACAGAAAACTCCGAAAATGAAGATTGATGGCTTTGTAAAAAGTCAAAATCAAAAAAAGGGGGTGTATTATGATGTTTGGTCAATGGGGGGGATACAGTGGTTGGAATATGGGACCTGGCATGATGGGGAGTTGTGGAATAGGATGGTTGAGCATGATCTTTATGTTGGTCTTTTGGGCTTTGGTTATTATTGGTCTGGTTTTCCTCATCAAGTGGCTGATCCAAACAACAAGGAGTGGAAAAGACCTTGCCGCAGATGGTTCCAGGGCAATTGATATCCTCAAAGAACGGTACGCAAGGGGAGAGATCAGCAAGGAGGAGTTTGAGGAAAAGAAGAATGACCTGATAAAATAACAGCAAGCTATAACAGCAGGCTTAAGCATGCTGTTGAATGAGTTTCAGCCCTGCAAGGAAGGCATCTTTACAAGCTGAAACAATTTTATCTTTCCCTTTTCCGCTGAATCTGGCCTCAATTTCTCCCAGGATTGACTCTTTTGATATCAGACCTGTTGCACCTATATAAGCGCCAAGCATGACCAGATTGGCATTCATTATGCTTCCCAGTTTTGTTGCCTCCTCCATTGCAGATACATACCTGACGTCCACATCATCTCTCTTCACTTTGTTTTCCTCATTTACCCCTGTGGTCTCTATCAGCATTAGTCCGTCTGGTTTTACTCTGTCTTCAAAGACCGGTATCCTGGAAGCCCCCAGGACCATTACACCGGAGCTTCTATATATTACAGGTGATGAAATCCTTTTATGTGAGAAGATGATGCAGCACTCGCTCTCTCCCCCGCGCATCATAGTCGCATAACTTGGAAACCACGCAACATTTTCAAACTCTTTAAGGGCGGCATTAGCCAGTATATCTCCTATGGTTACAATGCCCCATCCCCCAACCCCGGCTATAAGTAATTCTCCTTTACCATTCTGTTTATGCTCCATGTTTCCTCCTTCTGAGTCAGTATTCTTTTCTTAATCGAGAGAGTCCACATTCTTGAATTCACCAAGGGGATACTCGGCTATCACCCTTTCTTCTATCCACTTCATCCCATTTAAGGGCTCCATACGCCAATTAACAGGGCAAGCAGTCAAAATCTCCAAAAAACCAAGTCCTACCCCATCTATCTGCTTTTGTAATGCAGACCTTACAAACTTTTTAGTGCGCTTATAGTTAGCAAAATTGTGTATTGATCCCCGTGCGCTATAGGCTACACCCTTTATTGTGGCCAACATTTCCGGTACGTGAAGGGGATACCCGTGGGTCATACCGTCCCTTCCCTGTGGAGTGGTTGTCGTTACCTGGTCGATCAGTGTCGTTGGCGCCATTTGTCCCCCGGTAGTTCCGTAATTTGTATTATTGAGCATAAATATAGTGATCTTATCGCCCCTGGCGGCAGAGTTAACCAGATAACCTGCCCCGATGGCTGCACAATCACCATCTCCCTGAATAGTAAAGACGATCGCATCATCGTAATTGGCCTGTTTTATCCCTGTAGCAACAGAAGGGGAGGGCCCGTGAGCACACATAGCCATATCTATCTTTGCCCCAAAAAACCCCATACCAGCGCATCCGACACCAATTACAACCACGGATTTTTCAATAATCCCCATCTCCTCAAGAACGTCGATGATAATTTTGCAAGCCAGGGGACTACTGCAACCTGGGCACGACGGCAGTGGGAAGAGGAGCTTATAATCTGATGGACCATAAATCTTTTCCTTATTCATAGAATCAGCTTTGTCATTCATATCAACCTTTTCACCTCCTCAAAAATGGTCTCTGGAAAGATCATCCCTAATTCTCCGGCAACATGCCTTGAAGGCATCCCTAAAAACGAAACAAGGCTTTTGTCTTCAACACCCAGCCATACATCTTCCAGTAGCTGTCCCATACTGTCCTCAACTACCAAGAACCTGCAACCTTGAGATGCCTTTTGTTTTAATATATCATAGGGAAACGGCCAAAGGGTTATGGGCTGGATCAGACCTGCCTTAAGCCCCTTACTACGGGCCATATTCACAGCTTCCTCACAGCAACGGGCCACATACCCATACGCTATTAAGAGCAATTCGGCATCTTCTATCTGATATGTCCTGAACCTCACTTCAGATTCAGCTATCTTCTTGTATTTTTCGTGAATCTGTTCAACGATGGTCTTGTAAACAGGAGGCATTAGCCCCCTTGTTGAATGGATATAGTCAAACCTCCCTCCTTTCTTGCCAATCCCCTTCAAAGCCCAATCCTTGGAGGGTAAGTCACCAAAATTTAAAGGCTTAACATCGATGTACTCAGCTATCTGGATAAGGATACCATCTGCCAAGACTACTGCAAGGATGCGATACTTATCTGCCAGGTAAAAGGCAAGCTGCATCAGGTCATGGCATTCCTGAACCGATGAAGGGGCAAGGACAATGGTCTTATACCCTCCCTGTCCGCCTCCTCGTGTAGCTGACAGATAATCGGTCTGGGCATGACGGGTGGTACCCTGACCAGGTCCACCTCTTTGAACATTTACTACAACGCAGGGTAATTCACAAAAACTTATATGGGACAGTATCTCCTGCATCAATCCCCAACCAGGGCTGGCTGTAGATGTCATCACCCTGACTCCGGCAGTAGCAGCCCCAAAGACCATAGAAGCAGATGATGATTCACTCTCGGCCTGTACGAAACGTCCTCCTCTTCTTGGCAATTCACGGGCAAAAAATTCGGTGATCTCGTTTTGCGGCGTAATAGGATAACCAAAAAAATGTAGACAGCCCGCATTCAAAGCTCCGCGTCCCACAGCCTCATAGCCATGAATAAACAACTTTTCTCCCATATTCGCCCCCTTAGATGTGTTAAAATAAGAATTGCAGCAATTTCAACAAGTTTCGATTTGCATACTTTTCAAGCTCCCATTGTATTCAAACATAGTTTGAAATGTTTCCATTGTCAATACAAAAAATTATAAAGCATAAATTAACCCCCAAACGATACCTAAGAGACTGCCGTTAAAAAATCCACAGATCATCCATCTCCTTCGCACTGAAGAAGAGTGTTACTATAGATTATCCAGTTCTACGTGCATGGTAATCCTCTCTGGAAAATCAGGAATTGCCGCAGTAATTCTCGTCCAGGCAGGTAACATGGGAATTCCTACAGGGTCGTCTATAAATCCCTCCGAGGCCCTTTTAAGAGAAATAACGAAGGCTTCGACAGCTTCGATCTCTCCGTGCCTGTCATAGGTAAGGCCGTTCAATAAAGATAAAGCATTGTATTTCTCTACGGCGATTCTCGATTCTTCCATGTATGCAGTGTATAATGTCCTGAAAAAAGATTGGCTCATAACAATGCCATCCTGACTTAATACCCTGAATAATGCCTTTGCAATATCTGTAGCCATACGGATCAAACCTTCATCGGGTTTATCTTTATCCAAGAGTTGATGTTTATGTTCATAGAACTCTGTTATCTCTACCTGGCATATACGATTGACTGCCGCTTTCTGGTATACTTCACTTAGCAGGGAGACCTCGAGTCCCCAGGTGGGGGATATTCTCAAGCCTCGCGCCAGACTGCTAATGAGGGCAAACTCCCCGGAGAGGGCGTATCTGAAATTACCGAGGTACTCCAAAAAAGGGTTATATTCCAAAATCCGTTTCAGTGTTCTGATCAGTGGCGTATAAAAAAGCCTCGTTACCCTTCCGTAAAGTTTTTCCGTTACCCTGGCGTAGTAACCTTTGCTGAACTCGAAGTCTATAGCCGGGTGAACTACAGGATAAACCAGCCTGGCGAGCATTTCTCTTCTATAATTAACGATATCGCAGTCATGTAATGCAATTGCATAGACCTCCTCGTCCGAGAGAATATAACCGAGGGACATCCATACAGACCTTCCCTTCCCCGGCATGTCTATATCAAAATGGGCATCCCTCAATTCGCCATAGAGCTCCTGAATCCTCGGACCATCATGCCATACTATTCTTACATCCGTAGGAAGAGATGACATAACCTTTTTAGCTTTTTTAAACTCCCCTTTTCCTGCCCTATCGAGAGAAAGGACAATCCTGTAAAGATAGTTTGCCCTTTTAAGTTCCTCTATTATTTGAGGCATAGAGTCTGTCTCAAATTCGGAATACAGGGCAGGAAGCAAAAGGACGATCTTCCTTTTTTTGCCGATGGTTCTTAATTCATCTTCAAGGTCTTCTAGAGGTCTATCTTTCAATTTTTGTAGCGTGGTGATCATGCCATGCTGGTAAAAATCTGCCATTTTGCACCTCCTGCATCTTCCAGTCTGTAGGGGTAGGCTTCAAACCTACCCTGCGGTTGATAAGGTGTCATCGGTCTGTATCCCTGATTAAGAGAATTGTCATATTCATAACATTCGTACCGGTTGGACCTGTGACGATGAGGTCTCCCGTTTGCTTCAAAAAATGGTAGGAATCGTTGTTATTTAGTGATACCAGGGTGTATCCTTTTACGGCTATTTCTCACCAGGGTATTCTTCTTGTTTCTTAATAAATTCTCTTCCTCCAACTACCGTTAACACCACCATAACCACTCCCAGTGTGATGAAAATTGTGGCAAAACCGATGATGACAATTTCGCTGGCTATGTTCATTTCGATAATAGCCATAGCAGAAAACAAGATGATCAACAGTGTTTTTGCATAAAGAGTAATTAACGTTGCGTGGGGAATGTTTTCCCGTAATAGTGCCCTCAGCAGGACTCTCGTTGCCCACGAAACAACAAGCCCTCCGATTCCCAGGATAGCCAGCGAAGTGGCAAATCTGGGGAAAAACAGGATGGCTTTTTCCAACAGGTCGGAGAGGACGTTTAGTTCCCAGGTGATCAGGGCAAAATTTATAAAAACTAAAAGGACGATAAAAAATGCAATGTTACCCACGAAATTGTAAAAACCATACTGTACATCAGCATTAGAAAGACCTTTCCCCCAGCTGAACCTTATCAGGAAACGGTCTAATTTTAAAATTACAGACAGACGAATGATAATTCGTTTGACAAACCAAGCAAAAAACCAGCCTATCCCAATCAAGATAATCCCAGCGAATAGTTTGGGTAAGTAGTCAACAAATTTATTACTTACGTCTATAAAGAGATTATAGAATTTATCATTCATTTTACGCTCCTTTCTCAGGTGGCTTTAGTAGAGAGGCCCAGAAGGATTCCCGTTCTTCATATTCTTTTACCCACAATACGGGGCATTTTACCCCTTCCGTAATTTCCTGAGTTAAAGATTTTGCCAGGAGAAGTTCGAGGAAATCACCCGTTCTACCACCCATGAGAACCAGGTCCGCATCTTTTGATATTCTCACAATCCCCGCTAGGACATCTTTTGCTACAATAATTTCAAGCGAAGCAGGGAGGGAGTTCTCCTTAATGATCTCGTTAACTTGTTCTATTTTTTCATCCCTTCTGTTCCGAGGAACATCCGGTTCAAATACAACCACAATCCTCAATTTCGCATTAAAATATTCGGCTAATGCCGGTGCGATTTCAGCGGCCAAGCGGGTGTGGATGTTAGCGCCGAAGGGAATCAGGATATTACGGATAGCTTTTTGGGGAAATTCTCCATGCAAGACGGCTACTTCGCTTGGAGATTTTTGCAAAACCGTATCTATTAAGGATGAAAAGACCCTATTGAAGAAGGTTGGGGACTTCTGTCTTCCTAAGAGAATAAAATTACAATTTTCTTCAATCGTCGTATCAACGATGCCCAGTGAGATCCGATGCGAAACCTTGATTATGGAGCGGGCTTCTATTTCTGCTTCCGCCACAAGGGATTCCGCTTCATTAAGTATAGGTCCGGCATTAGCCGTTTCATTGAGTCCGGCCAATAACTGCTGCCCCTCTTGCACTTCAATCACGTTTAAAAGTATAATTTCTGCGTTGTGCTTTTTTGCAATGGCGATGGCAATCTTCGTCAGACTTTTTACTGTTTTGGGGTTGGACAGACAAACCAGTATACTGTACTTCTTCTTTTCAATACGTTCCAGAGCCTTTATTTTCCGTATATGTTCCACTTCTCTGTGAGAAGCATACCCCTTATAAACACTCAAGCCCATACAAATCCAGATTCCCGCCACAATCCAAGCGGTGAGACTGTAATTAAACATATAAAGGGCAAGAAATAGGAGCATCAGAATTCCCACGATAGATAGCCAGGGATAAAGAGGGGTGATAAATCCCCGTTTGAGATCAGGCCGTTTTTTGCGAAGACGGATCATGGCAATATTTACCTGAAGAAACAGAAGTAAAAACATGATGTCTGCGGCACTTGCCACGTCCTCAATAGGTAAAGATACTGCCATAAGGACTATAATTGCCAGCGAAACTAGAATTCCCCAATGGGGAGTAAAGTTTTTAGGATGCACTTTGCTGAAGAAGGTGGGAAAATTGCGGTCTCGCCCCATGGCAAACGCGACTCGTGAGGAAGAGTAGATTGTCGCATTCAATGCAGACATGGTTGATATTAATCCGCCCACCAAAATCATGACGCCACCACCGGAAAAGAAATTCCGAGCAACTTCCACAAGGGCAATTTCCTTTTGTTGAGCAAGGTAATCCCATGCTGTCATATTACCGGATTTAACTGATCCAAGTGCGGTGACTGCGACCAGAAGGTAAATGGGGATAACAATTATCAGGGAAAGAAAAACAGCCCTGGGAATATTCTTTCGGGGGTTTTTAATTTCTTCTGAACTTTGGGAGATAACTTCGAAGCCCTGAAACGCGATAAAGGTGAGCCCCATTGCCTTAAAAACACCACCCCAGCCATTTGCCATGAAAGGACTGAAGGATGCCTGCCAATCATCTTTGCCGAACATTAATTCCATTCCAAGACCGATGAAAATGGCAAGAATAACAACCTTAGCAATGGTGACCATGTTGCCGATTTTTCCGGTTTCGGAAGCGCCGCGAAAGTTAATATAAGCGAACAACATGGCGGCACTGACAGCCAATATCTTCTGGGGCGAAAAAAAATTCCAATACGGAATGGCGATCCCAAGCTCATGAAAGACATGTTCAAAGTAAGCCCCGAAACCTAGGGCATATAAACTACAGGCTACAGCGTGGGCAAACCAGCTCATCCATCCTGATAAAAAGCCGTTCCACTTAGGTAGGCCTTCCTTTACCCAGAGATAGCCGCCGCCGGCATCATGATAACAAGAACCTAACTCAGCGTATGACATAGCTGTGAAGAGTGCTACAAATCCGTTTAATGCGAAAGAGAGAATGAGTGCTGGGCCGGCCACACCAGCAGCAATACCGATCAAAACGAAAATACCTGCCCCGATCATTGCGCCGACCCCAATAAGAGTAGCATCCATCAGTGTCATTTCCCTGGCCAGGCGAATCTCGGTATCAAATTTTTTCATATAAAATGCCTCTTATTAGCTAGCAGGATTTCATTTTTAGATGCTGAGAGTATACAGAAGGTCATAATTTTATGTCAAGGATAAAACAGCAATTCATTATGATTCAAATATTAGACCGTAGCCTTCAGACGTTAGACTAATAGGAAAGAAATAGCCAGAAATGACAGAAGGATGAAGGCATGGCAGTTAGTAGATAAAGTAAGTCTGGGGTCCGAAGTCTAGTGTCTGAATTGCAAGTGCTTTTCTTTTCCCCTTGACTTTACCTTTCGCGGGATGCTATATTTTTAAAGGATTTAACAGGATTTACTCTTAAAGATTGATGAACTCGTAAAAAGTCGAAAAAATCCCTCTCCCTCGATGGGAGAGGGTTGGGGTGAGGGTGAAAAAGGCAGCAATTCAAGTACTTACATCCCCCTCCCCTTCATCCCCTCCCACAAG
>JAGVGM010000076.1 GCA_020057065.1 Thermodesulfovibrionia bacterium | reverse complement strand
TCAGGACAGAAAATCAGAACTGCTTCCCACGGGATACTTTCATGCCGTCTTTACCCTGCCGCATGAGATAAACCCTCTTGCCCTGTGTAACCGGAAAATTATCTTTGATATCCTCTTCAAAGCAGTTTCAGAAACACTCCTTGAGTTCGGCAGAAACAACCTTGTCGGTAAATTGGGATTCCTGGCCATTCTTCACACATGGGATCAAACCCTCATGGATCACATCCATCTGCATTGTGTCGTCCCGGGAGGTGTATTGTCGTTTGACAAGACCGCATGGATATCTGCCGGAGAGAATTATCTTTTCAGTGTAAAAGCATTATCAAAAGTGTTCAGGGGAAAGTTCCTTGATTATCTAAGTCGTGAGTTTACAACGGGGGAACTTGTCTTTGCGGGAAAGATATCCGGTCTTGCCGGGGCAAAGGAGTTCTCCAGTCTCATGGACATCTTAAAGAGTAAGGACTGGGTCGTGTATTGCAAAAAGCCCTTTGCAGGACCTGAGAAGGTCCTCGATTACATCGGCAGGTATACCCACAGAGTGGCCATCTCAAATAACCGCATTATCAATGTTGAAAACGGCATGGTCACCTTTAGCTACAGGGACAGGAAGAACGCAGACGTACGGAAAACAATGACACTGAAAGCAGAGGAGTTCATCAGACGCTTTCTCCTGCATGTGCTGCCGAAAAGATTTGTCCGCATCCGGCACTTCGGATTCCTTGCAAACCGGTACAAGAAGGAAAACGTCCAAAAGTGCAGAGAGCTTCTTGATAACCTGCCTACTGATAGGCACGGCTCACAACAATCCCTTGAAGTTCCGGAAAAGACAACTCAGGAACTCATGCTGGAGTTGACAGGCGTTGATATCAACATATGCCCTTGCTGCAAAAAGGGAACCTTGAGAATAATCAGGGAAATTGTCCCTTTGTGGAAACTGAAACCGTACATGGATTCCTCGTGATGAATATTAATAGATTATTAAAGTTAACAGGTCAGAAAAACAGCTTTAATATCCTACGGGACAGGTGCGTCTTCAGAAGGCAATTTTTCAGGCAAATCGCATCTTGTTCCCTCCTGAAAATCTATCCAACAGGCATTTCGTTGTCCGGATTGTTAATGACTCGCATTCTTCATCGCTTCTGATCCAGATAGCGCAAAGATTTTTGTTTACAATCCCCATAACAAGAGGTATATTAATACCATCGACTCAGCGGTTCAGTTCAACATGTTTTATCCGTAATGCTCCGCACTACGGATAAAACTATATACGTTGTACCTATATAAAACAGGAGAGCCAGATATCTTGAGAATAGCAATCAGTCTTTTGCTTTGCTGATTATATAAAGAAATAAAGGCATATATAAAAAGACAATTAATAAAGACGAAGAAGATAATAAAGAAAGAGGCATATAAAAAGTACAACCAAGCAGTGGACGTGAACGAGTGCCACAGGTGGCTTTTTGGCTTATGATTGATTTGTAGTTTGCAAATCGGCTTTTTGGTAGTTGATGTTTATCAGGGCACTCGTCAGTCACCGCCACGTTATGTTTCCCGGAGCGCAAAAAATAAATGTTGACCGCATTATCTTTAAACCGTAAAATATCTCCAATGTTTAAGAATAATGGAAAGATATACAACAAATTTGATTTACGTAGGAAGATTGTTGTTTATCAAGGGGACTGCCTCGATTTACTGAGGGACATACCTGACGAATCACTTCAGCTTATAGTTACTTCACCACCCTACAATATTGGCAAAGAATACGAGACAAAATCAAAACTCAAACAATATTTGGGACAGCAAGCAGCAGTTATAAAGGAGTGCGTTAGAACTCTTTCGCCTCATGGAAGCATATGCTGGCAGGTTGGAAATTATGTAGATAACGGCTCGATAGTCCCGCTTGATACCATCTTGTATCCAATTTTTGTAGACTTTGGGCTGAAAATGAGGAATCGTATTATATGGCATTTTGAGCATGGTCTTCATTGCAGTAAGAGATTTTCCGGGCGATATGAGACCATTATATGGTTTACGAAAAGTGAAGATTATGTTTTTAATCTTGACCCGGTACGTATTCCCCAGAAATATCCGGGCAAAAAATATTTTAAAGGCCCTAATGCCGGCAAATACTCTTGCAATCCTTTAGGCAAAAACCCTGGTGACGTATGGGTAATTCCAAATGTCAAGAGTAATCATGTTGAGAAGACAATACATCCTTGTCAGTTCCCTGTCGAGCTGATAGAGAGATTTGTTTTATCGATGACCAATGAGGGAGATTGGGTTTTTGATCCATTTTCAGGAACAGGCACATCAATTGTTGCTGCTGTTAGACATAATCGCAGAGGCGCAGGAGCAGAGTATGAGCGAAAATATATCGACGTTGCTGTTGAGAGAATAGAGCAAGAACTTAGAGGCACATTAAAAACTCGTCCCATGAACCGCCCTGTGTATGATCCTGTATTGGCAGGCAACAGCCTCACAAAAGCGCCTTGGACATATTTAGATGACTCAGAGCAACCATTATTAATCAAAGAGCGCAAACTGAAATACGGAACCTTATGAAGATCGCTGAAACATATTCACATTTAAACGGACTGGAATTTTTACTTGTTCACAAACCGACACTTTGGACGGAAATCCAGAATGTTATAGGGAGCGTCAACGCCGAGAAATGCAAGACTAAAGTATCAAAAGAAAAAACCATGAAAGGGAAGATGCTTTATAGCCCGATAGACATGAACAAGAGTTTCGACAGCCTCTTGAAAGCAAAGGACTGGGAAGAAAGCAGGGTCAGCTATTGGGTGACAAAGGGTGAGAAACTTATTCGTAAAACATTGTCGCTCCCGCCTGATGAACAAAAGAAAGAAATTGAGGCAGCAGGGGAAGTGCCGATATTTAGCTATAACCAAACTGATTTCGTAAAAGATCGCGTTGCAGTGGAAGTCCAATTTGGGAAGTATTCTTTCGTAGCGTATGACCTATTTGTTAAACATCTCGCCTTCTATATCGGAGACCGTATTGACGTCGGAATTGAAATCCTTCCCATGAAGTCCCTCCAAGCCCATATGAGTTCCGGTGTCGCATATTATGAAGGGGAGATTTATAATGTTGTCAGACAAGGCAGAGGGGTTCCTGCTGTTCCACTGGTAATTATTGGCATAGAGCCATAAATAAAAAAACACTTATAAGGCCTCCGGTTGTCAAGAGCAAAAAGACACCCGTCACGGATTTTGAAAAAATCCGTCAAGTGAAGCGATACAAAAAACAAATTCTGAC
>JAGVGM010000181.1 GCA_020057065.1 Thermodesulfovibrionia bacterium | reverse complement strand
GATCACCCAGCGGGAATTAGCAAAGGAAATTCATGTCCCCTACCAGAGGATTAATGAAATTATCAATAAACGTCGTGGCGTAACACCCAGTACAGCTTTACGACTCGCAAAATTCTTTGGGGTTTCAGAAGATTTCTGGATGAATATACAACTTAGATGGGATATATATAAAGCTAAACTTAATGAGGCAAAAGAATTAAAGACAATTAGGGCTATCAAAATGACTGGGGAATTGGCACATTCCCAAATTTAAACAGAGATGCCCAACCCATTGTAAGACAAAGGGTCAGCCCCAACTCTCTTTCCACCGCTTAACAATAAATAATAATCTTGACTACTCACATACGATGTGGTAATTAACTTATATATAAACCAAAGGGAGGTACGAAATGAACGACTATACCAATGAAAAGAAAATTGTAGGAGCATTTTTTATCGGGGGATTGTTAGGCGCCGGCGCTGCTCTGCTTTTTGCGCCCCAGTCAGGCAAAAGGACAAGGAGTGACATATCCAGGTTCACAAGGAATACTGCATACAAGGCAAAGGACGCTATAGAAGATGCAACAGAGTCCGTACAGGACCTTGTGGACAATATCAGTGATAAGCTGTCAGACCTGGCCTCATCACGACATGATATCACTGAAGGCGCAAAGAAAAAGATCGTCAATACTTTGGATAATATGCATAAAACCATTGAAAAACAGAAGGCAAGATTCAGCTGATCTAAGGTAAAAAAACGAGGACCACGGGTGTTTTTGCGAACTGGTCGCAAATTGCGACCGGTTCGAATCGTTTATGACTTCACACTCTCCCATTCGACTGTCTGATTAAACTCACAACCTTTATCAAAACTCAGAAAATATTGTATCCTTAGACACAGTGTCAAAAATGAATATTAAAATCTGGCATAAGATGATCATCGGCATATCCATCCCATCCCTTATAGCGATGGTTGGCGTAGTGTTGAGTTATCAATATGTAAATAAGGTCAAAAATATACAGGGTTTTGTTCAGATCACTGATGACCTTAGAGAAAAGGTGCTTGAGATAAGAAGGAACGAGAAGAACTTTCTCATCCACAAGACAGATGAATATTATACATACTGTAAGGATGCGATCACTCCCTTCAATAATTCCGTGAACAGCATATCTTCAGAGATCGTAGTACAGATCGGTAAAGAGGAATTTTCACTCCTCCGCAATTCCACACAGGCCTATTCAAGTCTCACCTATACATTGCTGGGGAATTATCAGCAGGAAGCCATAATTATCGAGCATGTCAGAGAAGAAGGAAGGAAACTGGAATCTTATGTGGCCGCGGAAAAGCAAGGGAATCATCTTTCAACAGACTTTATACTCAACCTGAGGCGCTTGGAAAAGAATTACATGCTTTTCCGTGATGCAGTCTCTTTTGACAGGTTGAACAGCACGCTTGCAGAATTAAAGACCTCGGAACCAATTTGCATTGAGTGCAGTCGATATATAGACTCCATGCACAACCTTTTTTCGATCTACAGGAAGAGCGATTCCCTGGTGAACGACCTGCAGGTGGTCGGCGGCAAGCTTGAGGATATCACAAACAAATTAGCCGGCAGCGAACGGCAGAAGATCAGTTCCTTTCTCACATTGACACAACGTAATCTTCTCATGGCCCTTATACTGCTATGCACATTGGGTCCGCTCTTAGTATATAAAACTGCCACTTATATAGTCGCACCCATTAAACGACTTGATGATATCACACAGAATATTTCAAAGGGAGATATGACCCTGAGAGCTCCTATTAAAGAACACGATGAAACCTATTCCCTTGCTCTATCATTTAACACAATGCTCGATCATCTGCAGTTGACGCACCAATCCCTGGAGAAAAGTCTTGATCTTCTGCGTGAAAAACAGGTTCAGCTTGTTGAATCTGAAAAACTTGCCTCTTTGGGGACGCTTGCATCGGGTGTTGCACATGAACTTAATAACCCGCTCAATAATATTTATCTTGCAACTCAAACCTTATATAATGAAATCGACCTTGAGAAAAGTCCTGAGATCGTCAAAGAGAGCGTGAAAGATATATTCTCCCAGACTCTCAGGGTGAAGAGGATAGTCAGCGACCTCCTTGAATTTGCAAGGGCCAAAGGGCCGGAGCTTCAAAAGGTTTATATAGTTAATATAATAAATAAGGTGCTGAAACAGATGACGGCAACCGGTGAAATAGCAGATGTAAAATACAATATTGTCGCAAATGAAGATATTGAAATACTCGCTGACAGTCTGTTGCTTGAACAGGCCTTTATTAATCTTTTCAGTAACGCAATTGATGCCATGAATGGAAAAGGTTCTTTGAACATTGCCATGGACAAAATGGACACTACTGTAAATATCAGGATTTCCGACACAGGCAAAGGGATCCCGCCTGAAAACATGCTTAAAGTCTTTGACCCGTTTTTCACAAATAAAGAAAAAGGCACCGGTTTGGGACTTGCAATAGTTTACAGTATAATAAAGAAACACAATGGCGAGATTGATGTGAAGAGCGAACCCGGCAAAGGCACGACATTTATGATAACTTTACCTTGTTAGCTGTCAGTAGCGTCGGGGTTTATCCCCGACGAAAAATAACGCCCTCAATAAATAAGGGCGCTACCTTAAAAACAAAAGCAAACTAATGAATCTTAAAATCTTAATCGCAGAAGATGAAGAAATTACTCTAAAGCATCTGAGATACGCTTTGGAGAAAGAAGGCTACGATTTAACATGCGTCAGCAACGGCACTGATGCGTTCGCTAAGCTTGAGAAAGAAGGATTTGACATCCTTATTGCCGATATAAAAATGCCGGGAATGGACGGATTAACACTGCTTGGCAAGGTAAAAGAGAAATATCCGGACACCGAAGTGATAATAGTTACGGGCTTCGGCAGTATCGAGTCGGCGGTAAACGCAATGAAACAGGGCGCGACAGATTATGTCACAAAGCCGTTCAACCTCGATGAGCTCAATCTGAAAATTAAAAAAATTCAGGAAAAAAAAAGCTTAGAGAAAGAGAATCTCGCACTTAAGGCCTCCCTCTCTCTTGATAAAGAAACCCCTTTCATCGCAAAAAGCAGGTCGATGCAAAGGGTTATAGAGATCATCAACAGCATAGCCAATTCAGACTGCACTGTTTTGATCACAGGAGAAAGCGGCGCAGGCAAAGGGCTTGTGGCAAAGCTCATTCACTATTCCGGTTTACGGAAAGACAAACCATTTCTTGCAATAAACTGTGCTATCTTTACCGAGGAACTTCTGGCAAGTGAACTTTTCGGACATGAAAGAGGCGCATTTACAGGCGCTATCGCTACAAAACAGGGGCTTATTGAAATCGCAAATCACGGCACATTATTTCTTGATGAGATAGCCGAGATGCCGCCTAATCTTCAGGCAAAATTACTAAAAGTGATAGAGGATAAAGAATTCATGCGGGTCGGTGGTACAAGAAACATCAAGGTTAATGTCAGATTTATTGCTGCCACCAACCAGAACATTAAATCTCTTGTATCAAGCGGCAGATTCAGAGAGGATCTGTATTACAGGCTTAATGTAATGGATATCTTTATCCCGCCTCTCAGAGAGAGAAAAAAAGACCTCATCCCTCTCAGCAATCATTTCTTAGAAAAGCATTCTAAAAAGTCCAATAAAAAAATTACAGGTTTCACTAAAGAAACAATGGATATAATTCTATCATACGGATTTCCAGGCAATGTCAGGGAGTTGGAAAACATTATCGAGAGGGCGGTAATTCTTGAAAGAACGTCACAAATCTCGCCGGACAGCCTTCCACAGAGCATAAAGCTGTTTCAGGTTGAAGCTATCAATCCTAATAATATAAAGACAATTGATGAGATCAACAAGGAGTACGCCGAGAAAGTGCTTGAAATTGCAGAGGACAACAAATCAAAGACAGCAGAGCTTCTGGGCATTTCAAGGACCAGCCTTTGGAGGATATTGAAGAAGTAGATTCAATCCAGATTCCATCTATAAACTATGGATCAGATAAATTACAAGAAAAATTCCAATCGCAAGAACAGACAAAGCAAGCAATACATCAAGTATTAACGAAGGCTGATATGTATCTTCGTCTATTTGCTTTTCAATTTTCTTGTATCTGATAAAAGCAAGCACACCCATCAAGGCGCCAAGCCCTACAAGCATTATTCCAAATATTGAAGAATACCCGCGAGATGGCGCAACAATTTCTTTTCCCAAAATGAACGACATCTGTTTTATAAAAATTGCAAACTTTTCAACGACAAAACCGAACGCCATTATCGCAATACTTGTCCTAATCCATGCAAGGAAGGTCCTTTCGTTTGCCATATGAACACGGCGGTTGCGGACTTTGGGAACTTCTTTATTTTCCGGCAGCTCCATAATATTCCCTCTTTTATAATTATAAGAGGTGGCCGGGGAAAACTGGACAGAGACATAAGTGGTAAAGCTGCTCTAAACTAAAACCCAGGGGTATCAGAGATCGAGACACGTCGAGATCGCCCT
>JAGVGM010000341.1 GCA_020057065.1 Thermodesulfovibrionia bacterium | reverse complement strand
TTTGAGCGAGATTTAATTTGCTTATTTCTTGCTTAATTTCATCGGGTCTCATTTTACTTCCTCCCTGTGTTTCAAATCTCTTATCTGTATATACCTTTGTTGGGCATTTTCATTTACAGTTGTACGTTATCAACCTTGGGTAATGGGTTTTTTGCAAACTCTTTTCGAACAACCTCAGCATATTGTTTGAGCTTAAGTTCTTTAAGTTTTGGATCTTTTTCATTAGTGATAGTTGTTAAATACCTCAAAATGGCTTGCCCTTTTGAAGCCGTTTTCTCCCAATTAAAACCAGGATGCTCCATTCTATGATGAAAAAAAGAAAGATGCGCTAGTAAAAACCTTAAAAAAGAATCTAAGCTGTCCTTTCCAAACTTAGATATTGAAACTGCAATGTGCATACCTTCCGCATGAGGACCTTTTGGCATTTCTTCGACGACCAAGGGGTTCCATCCAAGTTGTTCATTGACGTTGGCAGAAAGCATTATAATGCCCTTATCAAGAACAACTATTAGATCGATATGATGCCCTATCCCATGCTTACGAATAAGGTCAAAATAATGGTCTGATGCCTTTTCTAAAGATATTGAGCTATCAAATGCAAAAAGACACCCCATCGTCTGGCAATTAATTAAAAATGGGGTTCGTGGAGGTTTATACTTTGCAAGGCTTTTTGTTTCTTGAATATTATTAAAAGCAGATATCAACTCATCTTTATTTAATTTCGATTTGACCTCAACCACAGCAGCAACGTTTGTACTTGGAAATATTGCAGCCTCTTCTGAAGTCCTATAGACAGGGCAATTAATGGCATCATAAACTACGACATCTGTTTGCCTGGAAATTTTATCGCTTGGATCAATTATAAATCCTGACCCAGCAGAAAATCTTTTTGGCAAGTGATTATTTAAAAAGGTACGTATTGTTTTTTCTGCCTCAGCCCCCTTTAAGGCGCTATGTGGGACACTATATAGCTCATCGAAATCTTGTCTTAGTTTAGCAGAAGCTTTTTCAAATATTGATTGCCTTGAGATTGGATCTTTCATAGTAACCATATTTTGCCACCTGCCCGACGATGGCCTTAACCAGCGGGGGCAACGAGCATTGCAAAAAGCACAGGGCTATTCCCCGTCTGGCTGAAGGCAGTGTTAGACGGCCTTCTATCTCATGCAAATTGTGAAAACACGTTTAGCATCAAGGTTTCAATCTGACCTGCAACTCTATGCTCTGCAATCTTCAATGAATTTGGATGGCCACACCCATTCCTTAATTTTAGGCATCCGTCTAGTTCTTGCTTTACGCTTTTTCCAATAATAGAGATTGCCTCAATAATATCAAGAAAATCATGCTCTTTCATTCGTGCTAAATCATCCGCTGTCTTAGCAGCTTTCCATTTTGGATTCCTTCGTGTTGCCTCTGTGTTGAAATCGGCTAACTTGTTTGCGACAACGAAATCATACAGTACCGCGACCGCGCCAACCCAAGACAACACTACAGCTGCGCGGTACAACTTAGCTTCATAACACGCAATTGCTTCCTCTACAAACATCGAAGTGTATGTATTTGAGAGCCGAGATAGATGTGCTCGTAAACTTGCCGCGATTTTTGGAGTTGGTGTTCCTGCCAAAGGTCCAGATAGTTTCGTGACATACTGACTGCCTGCCGAAGTAAGTTCCCAGCCGTTTGCAGTTCTTACTGCTAAGCCTTTTGACCGCCCAAGCAGAGAAGACACATTCCAGTTTTGAATTGTGCGTAGCCCTGCCCGGGTGGCGAGTTCTTTGATTACCTTGATCTCTTTACCTCTATTAGCGTCGATGGCGAGGATAATGAGTACTTTATCTGTTTTATTGAATTGCGACTGACTAAGTAGATCTTTTAGAACCGTTTTAGGAAACAAGGCGGCTCTCCATCTCGCTCTTTGTGTTAGGGCTCAGTGCATAGTTATCTTTTGCCGTTTCCACAAACTTCCCCGACTTCACTAATCCATTCAGTGTATTAGAGAGATTACTTATGTAGTTCTTTTTACAGTAAGAACTTGCGCTTTTCATTTCTATTAGAAGCTGATCACGTGTAAATGACCCTTGCCCCAAGCCTAGTGTCATTCTGGCCGCTGCAGCAACAGCCAAGTCTGGGCCAGAAGACACGTTGAGTTTCGCTGCTATCGTTGCGGTCGTTCCAGCTAAAGTTGTGCCCCCTGTTCCTAATTGGCCTATGGGCGGTTGTCCACTCGAAGGAAGACCGCTTTCTTTGTATAATTTCGAGATGGCTGATAAAAGATCAGGAAGTTCTTTCTTTAAGAATTCCTCACTTCCCTCATATTCCACTTCGACCGGTCCCAGTTTGATCTTGATCTTGATGGTCATTGACTCCCTCCTATTTTATTGAATTTCTTACGTCTAACGGTTTAATCAGCGGCGTGGCTTTTTGCGCCCGCTGTATTTATTTGTTGGGCAACATATTCTATTCTCTGCCACTCCGCCCCTCACACATGACGCATCCTAAATAGTTGCTCTCTGAAAGATCACCCGTGCACATAGAACCGCACCAGTCGCATTCCTCCATTGATGAATGCGGTTCTAAACAAGACAAACAAACCAACTCCTCTTCTAAATAAATAACAGTTTCTTCTGGTCTTTCACACCAATGACAATAGCCAAGTGTCGGTTCGGTGAAATATTCTTTTGTACTGGTATCTGGCCCATACTCGCCAAGTAAATAGTCCAGGTCAATTTTCCGCCCACATTTTTCACATGAGCCTTCTGCATAATCGTCAATATATATAGACTCTCCACAATCTGGGCATGGGACTCTAAGTATTCTTTGGTACGACCCACAAACCAAACAAGTGTGATCGATAAGGGGGGCAAATAGAATTTCTTCCTCTGCCGAATCAAAACCGCATTTTGAACAATTAAAAAATAAAATTCCATCCTTTTTCTTCTTATCAATTTCAGACTTGATGGACTCGTAAAAAGTCAGGCATCCCTTATGCAGCCATTATGAGCGGATGCTTATAACGACGGTCAAACAGGGTGAAAATCTTTCTCAGTTGG
>JAGVGM010000211.1 GCA_020057065.1 Thermodesulfovibrionia bacterium | reverse complement strand
TTAAAGGAAAACAATGATGAAATCCATGATAATAATCCCAACCTATAACGAAAAAGACAATATAGAAAAACTATTACCTTATATTGTGGGATTAAATCTGGGTTTATATATCACAATAGTTGATGACAATTCACCAGACGGTACCGGTGATGCAGCAGATAAACTTGCCGGTATATATCCAGGGGTCCATGTAATTCATAGGCCGCATAAAGCAGGTTTAGGAACCGCATATATCGAAGGCTTTCGCTATGCATTAAGTGAAAACATGGATTATATTTTTGAGATGGATGCTGACTTTTCCCACCATCCGAAATATCTCGTTAATATGCTCGAGGCGATCAAAGATGCAGACCTTATAATAGGAAGCAGGTATTATGAAGGGGTCAGAGTTGACGGGTGGCGTTTCAGGAGGTTGTTAATGAGCAAATTCGCCAACATATTTGCATCTTATATGATCATCCTTCCGGTTTGGGACTTTACAAGTGGTTTCAAGTGCTTTCGCCGTGAGGTTCTGGAAAAGATAGACTTTAGCAGGATCACTTCTGACGGATATGCTTTTCAGATTGAGATGACAACGCATACCTATAGATACGGATTTACAATAAAAGAAGTGCCGATCATTTTTTACGGAAGGATATCAGGAGACTCCAAAATGTCCAGACGCATAGTGTGGGAAGCCTTCTGGACAGTAATAAGGATGCGTTCTCCTTTAATCGAAATACTAAAGCATTTTAAATTTTTCTTTAAAGATTACAGTGAATTTGTAAATAGAAAATAAATACAAAACCTTCTGCAGGTTTTTACTTCATACAAAAAAGACTGGTAAAGATTTATTCTTTACCAGTCTTTTAAGTTTTCAATTGAAAGATTTTTACTCTGAGCTTTCTGAACTATTCTCTTTTACTTCCGGATGAGCTTCAATCTCGATACAGGGAGATTTAGCTGTTCCGCAACAGTTCTCAGCTACTTCCGGATGAGCTTCAATCTCGATACAGGGAGATTTAGCTGTTCCACAACAGTTCTCAGCAACTATTGGATGTAATTCGAGTTCGATACAAGGATTTTTAGCAGTTCCACAACACATTTTATTATCCTCCTTTCTTATTGTTATTCCACTTATGGAATATGGATTTATGTTTGTTGTATATGTATAAAGCAAGTTGTATGCCATAAATAAAGAATATCTTCTAATAAGCTGAAATAACAGAGAAAAATAAGGTAATTATTCCATAAAGCTTCAACTTGGTTATGTAGATAATTGTAAAAATAACCGACAGATATTTGTAAATGCGAATATAAATGTAAGGTATCCCGACACTAATGCTAAATAGGACTCGCAAAATGTTAGGATATTCGACATGAAGAATAAAAAAGAAATTAAACAAGAGGTTAGCCTATCTGGCACTAAGGTATACGATGGATTCAATATGGAAAGTCTGGGGAAAGAAATCTACCAATCTTAAAGATTCAAGATGGTATCTGTTTAGCAACTTTTTTAGATCCCTTGAGAGGGTTGACGGGTTGCAGGATACGTATACTATTTTGTCGGGGCTTAATGAAAATATCATTTCCATTAAGCTGTTAGTTATCCCGGCCCTTGGTGGATCAAGAACTACAATGTCGAATTTTTCTTTTATTTGAAAATTCTCTGCTGATGAATAAATAAATCTGCAATTTTTTATATTGTTGATTTTCAGATTTCTATCACCGTCAGCTATAGCATATGGATTTCCCTCAACACCGGTAACGTCTGCATCTGTTGCAAGCGGGATCGAAAAATTACCTGCGCCTGAATACATGTCTAATATTTTCCTGTTTCTTAAAGGCTGTAAACAGTTTATTATAAATTCGATAACAGTATTATTAAGTCTCCAGTGACTTTGAAAAAAAGTCATCGGGGAAATTGTATATCTTTGATTGCCGAAGAGATTCAGTGTCACGTATTTTTCTCCAAAGCATAATATTTTTTTATCCCGTGCTTCGATGCATAATCCTGAAAATCCCAGATTTAGGAATATCGATGCCAGTTGTTTTATGCCGGATAAGGATTTGGCGACCAGGTCAGACTTGATCAATGCAGTTGCAGAATCCTCACCGGTGGTTATATGTAGTTCTTTAATATCAGTATCCTTAAGTATGTCTCTTGATTTTTCAAGATATTCATTTATATCTTTTGTCATGAGAGGGCAATTGTCTATATCAACTATTTCTCTTGTCTTTTCCCTGTAAAAGCCGATGGCGCCATGAGAGACTTTAAACTGTCCCCGTAATCTGTAATTCCACGGATCACTGTCAATGATCGGCTCAGAAAGTATTGGCTCTGTCTTTGCCTGTCGTTTTAAGCAATCCCTGAGGATGTTCTCTTTTAATCTGATTTGCATTTCATACGGGATATGCTGTAATTGACATCCGCCGCAGGTGCCGAAATACTTGCATGCCGGCTCAATCCTGAAAGGCGATGGCTCCAATATTTCTCTTACTGCCGCCTTAATATAGTCTCTTCTTTCCTCCTCAACCTTTACCTTTACTGTTTCCCCCGGCAGGACAGCACCGCTTATCATCACAATTTTTCCTTCGTGTCTGCCAATAAAAAATCCCCCATATGCAGGGTGATCAACTTTTACAATTAATGTTGACATATGCATGATTGTAAAGAAATGTAGAATACAATTACAATAATGCAGCAATTCTTTAAAATTAATAATGAACAATTGAAAATTATCAATTAAGGAGCTGTTCTTTAATTTCGCATTGTTCATTACTCATTAATAATTGTTAAATCAAGGAGGTTTTCATGAAAAAACTTACGAGGTATTTTCTGGAAGGACTTTTGCTGCTGGTACCGCTTGCAGCTACCATTTATGTTGTTTTCGCTATCTTGAGCAGGATTGACAGTATCTTCAGGTTTAAAATACCGGGAATTGGTTTTCTTGTTACCATATTGACAATAATAACTGTAGGGTTTATTTCCTCGAATTTTTTAACAAAGAAAATAGTAAGTTTTCTTGACAGAACCTTAACAAGGCTGCCGGTTGTAAAGATGATTTATACTGCTGTCAGAGACCTGATGAACGCATTTGTCGGAGACAAAAAAAGCTTTAATAGACCGGTTCTTGTTACGCTCTCCTCCTTAAACAATATTCATGTCATAGGTTTTTTAACACGGGAAAGCCTTGAGAATATCGGGATTTTGAATAAGGTCGCTGTATACCTTCCACAGTCGTACAATTTTGCAGGAAATTTGATCATTGTATCTAAAGAGCAGATTACTCCATTGATTGGTGACAGCGGCGATATAATGGCGTTCATAGTATCGGGCGGCGTTGCGCGACGATGTGATATCGGCCAAGGCTTGTAATGGTAACAATAAATATGATAAATTAAAGTACTTACAAAGGTGTTATCCATCGAGCTAATCCCTCCTTCCTTGTTAAAAGGAAGAATCAACCTGTTAAGATAAAGGAAGACAGATTATGCCTATTTACGCATATAAATGCACGAAGTGCAATAAAGAATTTGAAATAATGCAGAAAATGAGCGAGGCACCTCTTGCTGTATGCAGTTCATGCGGGGGGGAATTAAAGAAGCTCATAACTAACACATCTTTTGTCCTTAAAGGCGGAGGTTGGTATGTTACTGATTACCCTTCATCTGACAGAAAAAAGGCAAAAGAAGCTGAAAAACCGGCGAGCGAAACCAAAGAGACGAAATCAGAGCAAAAAACTGAGACAAAGCCAGATACAAAAAAAGAAGCGGTCAATGCATAGTGAAGTTTCTTAACACACCTTTTCATATTAAACCGCATATTCATGTGCCTTATGATTCAGTCGACAGATACCTTCCATTTATCAAAAAAGAAGAACTGAACCTTGAGATCTATTTCGGCTCCAGAAGTTTTGACAATGTAACAAAGGACGATATAGTCACGCTTAAAAAGAGACTCGATTACAACCCCGCTCTCTCCATCCATGCACCATTTATGGATCTGTCCCCCGGGGCTGTTGACCGGAAAGTTCGTGATGTAACTATCGGGAGATTCTCGGAGGTCCTCGATTTTGCTGAAATACTCAAACCAAAGGCGATAGTCTTTCACTCGGGATATGATAAATGGAAATTTGATGGAAGAGTGGATATATGGCTTGAAGGGAGCCTCGTGACATGGAAGACCATCAATAAAAGGGCCTCTGATATGGGAGTTAGGATAGCGATTGAAAATATCTTTGAAGATGAGCCGGAGAATCTCAGGGTTCTTGCAGAAGAAATGAATTCAGAAAATTTCGGATTGTGTTTTGACACCGGGCATTTTAATCTTTTCTCAAGGCTTACCCTTGTGAAATGGCTTGAGATGATAAAAATGTATATAGTGGAACTTCATCTTCATGACAATTCAAGATATGCAGATCAGCATCTTCCTGTCGGAGACGGAGATTTTGATTTTGCGACCCTTTTCAGGAAGATTGAAGGCATAGACTGCGTTTACACGATCGAAGCACACACTATCGAACATGTGAAGACGAGCATGGTAAGGCTAAAAGAATATTTTCAGTAGGGGCGAGCGGTGCCTCGCCCTTTTCGGGGCGACCCACCGGATCGCCCCTACAAAGTTCCCTTCTGATTTCTCAAAGAAAATCCCTGTAATTCCGGTGACCCTTCGCCTTTATATTGAACCATCACATCGTGTGAAGCGCCCATTCCCTGAGGAAATATCAAACCTTTGATTTTTACTATTTCAGAAGTATAGTCTGATGAATAAGAATACAGCTCCGCTATCATCTCATCTATTCCTGACGATATGAGAAAAGTTCCCTGGGGGCAGTAACCGATTGTCCTTAGTCCAAACTCCTCCCCCCATTTTCTTAGAGATGAAAAATTTACGTGTGCCGTGATATCCTGCTCGCCGATATTGCTGAAAGGATCTTCATTGAACTGATGCCTGTGATAGCAGAGCAGGGTGCCTTTAGTCCGTTCCTCGCTGTAGTATTCCCTTGCGGAATATCCGTAGTCAATTGTCATCAGGAAACCTTTCGATAGTACAGCTCCTGCTTTTTCAAGCCAGCCTTTTATCCTCAGGTTTGTCTCTGTTCTGTAACCCGATTGCAGGGTAACAGAAAACTCTTTGAGATAATTTAATAATTTCACTGAGCTGATCCTGTCTGTTATCTCTACAAACTTCCTTCCGTCAAAATCCACATAGATCTCTTTCAATTCATCTTCCATTACAACAAGATGGACAGGAAAGGCATCAAGCAGTTCGTTCGAGAAAATACAGCCTGTGATTTCTTCATTTAACTCCTTCAGTGACCTGACCCATGTTATATCCTTTACAAGATTCCCAAGCAATTCCCTCTGCCTTTCCTCAAAATGCTGATACGGCTCAACGATCACATATCTCAATGATCTCAGGAAATCATTTTTATTCTCTGAAACGGCAATGTTAATTGAAGGTTTATGCAGATAATCAAGAATATCTTTGCATAAATACCCGGTCCCTGCTCCTATCTCAACGGCATGGAAAACCTTGGGCCTTCCCATAACCATCCACATCTCCATCAATTGTTTCCCTAACATTGTACCGAACACAGGGTGCAGATGGGGGCTTGTGTAGAAATCACCTCCCCTGCCAATAGCATTTTTACCGGAAGAATAATATCCAAGTTCAGTGTAATAAAGCGCCATATCCATGAACATCTCGAAGGTAATCGGTCCTTCTTTTCTGATCTTCTCTATGATAATTTGTTCAAGAGGATTCATATGGAAAGCGAGTCCCGGCTAAAACCCTTTCTCAGTACTCATATCCGGAGTAAATCTCACTACTTTGTTCCTGCCGGAATCTTTTGCCCTGTAGAGAGCTACGTCGGCAAATTTTATAGCCTGCCAGAAGCTTTCTGCATCTGTGGGGAATTCGCTTATTCCTATGCTTATGGTTTTCTTGATTATGCCGTCCGACACTTTGATTTTTGTTTTTTCGATGGTCTCCCTGATTTTATCGGCTATTTGTGAGGTCTCGCCTCCATTGATGTCAAGCATCAGTACAAGGAATTCCTCACCGCCAAAACGTATTACGAGGTCTGAGGACCTGATACATTTTTTGATGATCTCACATGTTTCTTTAAGTACATTATCACCGACATTGTGACCGTAGAGATCATTTACCTGTTTGAAAAAATCGAGGTCGCACATCATCAGACCAACACTTTTTTCCCTTCTGAGCACACCGGCTATCAGGGTCTCGGTATATTCCTGCAGGAAGCGTCTGTTATAAAGGCCGGTCAGGGAATCTTTTAATGCTGACTCCTGCAAGGTGTTCATGAGCTTTTTGGCCTCAATTACTGAAAGCGCCTCCTTAATATACTGCTCAGCCTTGAATATTCTTTTGTCTTTTCTGCTGTTGTTGGTTTTTCTGTCAAAAAGGAACTGAACGACTCCTTCGGCCTGGCCGCCGATAATCATGGGAATACATACATGTACCTTTTCAAAGCCCTGTTTGAACTGATTGCAAATGTCAGGATACTCAATAGAGGATATTATACGGCCGGTCTTTTTAACTTTGCACAGATCGCAGTTGTGGAGTATTTCTTCGCTGCATGATATATCCTTTTCATTGAAAATTATCGGATAAACAGGTTTCATTTTCTTGAGACTGCTGGAGACATCGTAGATGACAAACGCATCAAGTCCTATTTTTTCATTGAAAGATTTGCCCAATCTGAAGTAGACGTCCTCAAGATTATTGTCGTCTTCAATAATTTTCTTGAATGTTGAAAGGTCGTGGATCCTTTCCATGAGTATATTAAAGTCTTCTGAAAGTTTTCCTATCTCGTCTTTAGAACTGATATCAATTCTTTGTGTGAAATCCACTTCGCCTTCCCACAGGGAGCGTATTTGTCTGGTAATAGATTTGACGGGTTTAATTATGGCTTTTGAGATCGATATGGTAAAAACTATAAGCAGGCTTGTTGCTGTCAAAAGAACACCGGCGAGGGCATATAAAGCAAGATTTGCGGTCTCCGTATTTTTTGTGATTTCCTGCATAACCCTGTCCTGGGGAATCATATGATTGACAATAGCATATGTTCTTCTGTTGATATTCATATTCGCCGCAGCGCTTATTATGAACATCACAATAAACCAGAAAAAGACCCCGGTAGAAAAAAGCATGAATTTCTTCTTGATGGGCTGATCAATAAAAGTGATGAAGTTTATGAATTTTTTTAACATCTTTATAATTATCAATAGTCTTAAAACAGTATTTACAAACTGTCTGCCTTTGTCTGTCATGCCCGAGGACTTTTATCGTGCATCCAGAGACTAAGAACTACTGGATTCCCGCTAACGACATGCGGGAATGACGTTTATAGAAAGGAGTTATTTTTTTCAAATAACTGTTCATTACGCATTGTTCATTTTATTTCCAGCATCCTGTCAAGGGCCCTTTTTGCAGGGATTCTCGTTTCTTCCGGCACCTTTATTTTATAGGTCATGGTTTCGAGGGACTGGAGCACGCTGTTAAGTGTGGTTTTTTTCATGTTTGGACAAACCATGTCTTTTCTTAAAGGATAAAATATCTTGTCGGGATTTTCCTTCCTGAGTCTGTAAAGAAGTCCTGTTTCCGTACCTATTACTAATTCTTTTGCGTCTGATGATTTTGCAAACCTTAGCATTCCTGATGTACTTGTTACATGGTCAGCCATTTCACAGACTTCTATCCTGCATTCCGGATGAGCAAGTAACAAGGCGTCAGGATGTTCTTTTCTCACCCTGGTAACGTCTTCTGCAGTTATCCTGTCATGCACATGGCAGAAGCCATCCCATGCGATTATCTTCTTTCCGGTATTTTTTGCGATCCATGCAGATAGGTTCCTGTCAGGCACGCATATTACCTGGTCCGTGTCAAGCGACTCAACTATTTTTATTCCATTTGAGGACGTGCAGCAAATATCGCTCTCTGCTTTTACATCTGCAGTAGTATTAACATATGTAACTACAGGAACGCCGGGATGCAGGTTCTTGATATCTCTTAAAGTGAAATCAGCCGGGTATCTGTATCCCCCTGTATACTGGTATCCCGGGAATTGTGTTTTCAGATTCCTTGAGCCGCTGACCGTTATCATATCAGCCATCGGACAGCATGCTGTAACTTCCGGCAGGAGAACAGTTTTTTCCGGAGAGAGGATTGATGCGCTCTCAGCCATGAAATTAACCCCGCAGAATATGATAACGTCGCATTTTATTGAGGCTGCGGTGCGGGAAAGCTCCAGGGAATCACCCGTATAATCGGCAATATCCTGCACTTCTTCACGCTGGTAGTTATGTGCAAGTATAATTGCGTTCCTCTTTTCTTTAAGCTGTAATATCTTTTCACGCAGTATAGATTTATCAGTCATGATCGTTTATTAAAGCATAGAGTATTAATATAAATAAAATCCCATATCGTATTGTTTAATATTATACATCAAAGTTACGGGTGTTCTCAGTGGTTAATTAGATTTTTTTACTGGAATGTTAAAACTTTGAAACTTTGAAATTTTGATAGGCAAAAGGGGTATTTGTAAAAAGGACGGTCCCATCATCTAAAGTGACCTTGTAGATCCGTGTTGAACTGCTGTCATAAGATTTTCCTTTGTAAATAGCTAGAACCTTTTTCACATATTGTTCTGTTTCGGTTATGGAGGGTATGCCTCTGTAATATTCCACAGTCTTCGGTCCGGCATTGTAAGCTGCAAGGGCCATGGGAAGGTCGTTGAATTTGTCGAGGAGGAAACGCAGGTATCTTGTACCTCCTTCTATATTTTCCTCAGGATTATAAGGATTGCTTACATCCATGTCCTTTGCCGTAGAAGGCATAAGCTGCATCAGGCCTATGGCCCCTTTATTTGAAACAGCATTGTACTTCCAGTTGGATTCTACAGTAATTATTGCTCTTATCAAAGAAGGCTCAACATCATATTTCGATGACATGTCGTGTATTATCTGGCTATAATCTGTACTGACTGTAACATTTTTCTTCTCGGAAATAACTTTTTTATAGCTAATGGCTTCAGGAAGATTAGTGTAATAGATTACACCGCTTTCATCAACATATTTATATATGTCTGCGTGAGAAGGTACGGCGGCGAAAAGCAGGGAACATATGCCTATCAAGATCGTTCTCATCATTAAAAAATAATAACATGCTTCAGACACTATGGTCAATTCAAATTTCTGTATATTGAGCTTCTTGCAAAAGTCTTTATTTGTCATTCCCGAGGTCTTTATCGGGAATCCAGTATTTTTTAAAACCAAAGACCCCCGATTAAGACCTTCGAGGGCAGGCTTCTGGATACCCGCCTTCGCGGGTATGACGGCAAAAGCGATTTCTTCGATACTTTTGCAAAAGGCTCTATTGTCTGTCATTTATATAATATTATCGGCATTTTCAGGAAAATATTAAGTGAACCAGGTCACAATCCCAGGAATTTAATCAGAGGAAATTCTGAAAAATACCGTTGTGATATAATTAGACGTCTTAATAAATAAGCAAAAACTTCCTGTGCTCTTGGCCCGGGGATTAATTGCTCATTTTGTCATTCCCGCAAGCCCCGAACAAGTCGGGACGCGTCGGGAATCTGTAACCCCCTCTTTCCCCCTTAATTTAAGGGGGATGAAAGGGGGTTATTTCGGATACCCAAACATCGGGCACAGGCAAGCTGGAATGACATTTTCGGGTCAATGACAGACTTTTTAAAAGAGGGTAAGCAAAATAAATGTCAAAACCAATTATTGCAATTGTTGGGAGACCAAATGTCGGGAAGTCCACGCTTTTTAACAAAATGGCGAAGAAGAGACTTGCTGTCATAGAAGATACCCCAGGGATAACAAGGGACAGACTCTATGGTGAGGCTTTATGGAATGATAGATCATTTCTGGTTGTAGATACAGGGGGATTTCAGCATGAGCCTGATGAGGATATCGGCATTCAGGTTAACAAGCAGGTTCTTCTTGCGGTTCAGGAAGCAGATATTATTCTGTTACTCCTGGATGCTGAAAGCGGACTGCTTACTCATGATATGGAATTAATTGACATGCTGAGAAAATATGGGAAGAGAGTTTATTATGCGGTAAACAAGATCGATGGGCCCAAAAAAGAAAAGGCGCTTTATGACTTTTACTCCCTTGGTGTGGATTTGTTTCCCCTTTCTGCTTTGAATGGTAATGGATATGAGGAACTTATGGATAGTATTGTCTCATCCCTTCCTGAAGGAGGAGATGTAGAAACCCCTTATCCGAGGATCGCAATAGTTGGAAGGCCCAATGTTGGAAAGTCAACCCTTGTTAATTCCCTCCTTGGCAAGGAAAGAATGATCGTCAGTCCTGTGCCAGGGACAACAAGGGATGCGGTGGATTCTATTTGTTCGTATTACAGGAAAAAATATATCATAATAGATACAGCAGGAATACGCAGGAAGGGAAGGATGGCGGAAACTGTTGAAAGATACTCTTTCTTGAGGACTTTGAGAAACATTGAGAACAGTGATGTTGTGCTTATCGTGCTTGATGCATCGGAAGGGATTGTTGAGCTGGATCAAAAAATAGCGGGTCTTGTTTTTAATGCAAAAAAGGGAGTTGTCATTCTTCTGAATAAATGGGATATTGTTGATAAGGATATATTATCAGTGAAAGATGTTGAAGAGCAGGTATATCAAAAGCTGTGGTTCATGCGTTATGCGCCTGTTTTGACCATATCGGCGCAGAGCAAACAGAGGATGACGAAACTCTTTCCGCTCATTGATGAAGTTATATCTGAAGGCTCCAAGAGAATTGAAACGCATGCGTTGAATGAGTTTCTTATTAATGCTCTCGCAACTCAGGAACTGCCTTTATACAAAGGCAAAAAGGTTAAGATATACTATATAACTCAGATAAAAACCAACCCCCCCGGGTTTGTAATATTTACAAACTATAAGGAGGGAATAAAAGAACAGTATATAAGGTTTCTGGAAGGCAAATTAAGGAAGATATTTGCTTTTAAAGGGGTGCCTGTAGAGTTATATGTCAGACAGAGAAAAAAGTAACATTGATAATCGTGAGTATCAGATTCAGAATACATAAAAACGCATGTATCTTCTAAAAGTCTTTGGTAAGAGCATAAAAGCATTTTTCAAGGATGACTGTTTTTATCTTGCAGCGTCAATAGCATATTTTCTCATATTGTCAATGGTTCCATTAAGTCTTTTAATCATTGCCCTTTATGGCCATATTATGGGAGAGAATGAAGAGGTTTACCGGTTCTCCCTTTTAAGGCTTATCAGTTTTTTCCCGTCAGTTACCTCGGGGATCACTAATGAACTTAGAAATGTTATTACATTCAAAGGCATAAGCTGGATAACAATCTTCATTTACGGTTTTCTTTCAATTCAACTTTTTTCTTCCCTTGAACGCGCAATGGATGTGATATTCAAGGTGCCTAAAAGGAGACACTTTCTCTTATTCCTCCTCTGGACTGTTATTATTGTGACACTGGTTATAATCTTTTTGTTTCTCTCTTTTACGCTGAGTTCGTTTGCCGGAACAGTTAAGGGAAATATTTTAGGGGTGGAGACAGGATACAAGGCAGCTATATTTTTAAAATATATAGCCCCGTTTCTCCTGGTACTGTCAACCTTTACTGCGATTTATAAAATTGTCCCTAAGGGAAAGATTCCGCTGAAAGATGCTTTTGCAGGCGCTCTTTTTGTTACCGTTTTGTGGGAATTTGCAAAACATTTTTTTACATGGGTAGTTAAAAATGTATCTTACATCGGCGCAATATACGGCTCCTTAACTACATTTATTCTTTTTCTGTTGTGGACGTATTATATCTCGTGTATTTTTCTGCTTGGCGGAGAGTTTGTAAGAAATTTGAACGGAAAGTCATAATAAATGAGCAACGTTAAATTAATAATGAACAAATAAGGAAATATTTATTGCTGAATTATTGATTGCGCATTGTTGATTTATTGGTGATAATAGAACATATGCAGGAACTAATTGGCAAGCAAGTAGAGGTGATTACAGCGGATATTGTATACAGGGGCATTCTGGTTGAGATAGGAGAGACTGAGATATATCTGCAGGCGGAAAATGGATGGATTATGGTGCCTGTTGATAGAGTAGTTGATGTAAGGGCAGTGTGAATATCCTTGTGGTACTTTTAAGTTTTAAATATCTATTGCCCCATATCACCAAGTTCATATTGAATAATACTGATGGCTGCTATCGGCGCTGTTTCGGTGCGGAGGACTCTGGGGCCGAGTGAAGCTTCGATAAAGCCTTTTTCAACAGCGGCAGATATCTCTTTCCCGGAAAATCCTCCTTCGGGACCTATAATCAAGACAATATTTTTAGAAGCCTTGAAATCATTTAAAACTTTTTTAAGGTTTATTTCTTTTTGTTCTTCTGAGAAGATGATATTTAAAAATCCCCCTGCTTCCCGTTGCAATGCTTCGCAGCAACTGGAGCCCAGCCCCTTTTTCAAAGGGGGAAATTGTTCCCCTCTATCAAGAGGGGTTAGGGGTGTGTTTTTCAGGAACTCTTCGAAACTTACCGGCTCGTCAATCTCAGTTATTTTCTCCCGCCCGCATTGCTGCGAAGCTGATAGAGCGATCTTTCTCCATCTCTCCACCTTCTCCGTATGCTTTATTTGCGATCGTTCGGTAATGATGGGAAATATCTTGCTTACCCCGAGTTCAGTTGACTTCTGAACGATTAAATCCATCTTATCGCTTTTGGGGAGTCCCTGCGCGAGCGAGATCGAAACAGGAGATTCAGCAGAGTAGGGTTCTTTTTTTATCATCTCAACGACTACTTCTTTTTTATGAATCTGAAGAATTCTGCAAATATATCTGTGTCCTAATCCATCGAATATAGTGATAATTTCTCCGGGTTTTACTCGAAGAACAATAGATAGATAGCGGGCATTTTCATCATCAATGGTGATTTGGTCAGAAGTAAGTTTTTGAGGAGGAAGAAAGATGCGGATCATTTTAAAATTTCAAATTTCAAGGTCACTTTGCCTGTTCTTTGCTATTGAAGATATCTTTAATCTTGTCCATGAAATTCGTTGAGGTGTCTTCTCCGCTTATCTGGGAAAATTCCTTAAGCAGTTCTTTCTGTCTGGGGGTAAGCTTTTTAGGCACGTCAATAAAGACGGTTATATACTGGTTTCCCTTTCCATAACCGCCCAGTTTTTGAGCACCCTTGCCTTTTAAGTGAAAGACCGTTCCGGAAGGTGTGCCGGCTGGAATTTTAACTGCCGCAGTCCCGTCGATTGTAGGCACTTCAATCTCCGAGCCGAGTGTTGCCTGCACAAAAGAAATCGGTATCTCGCAAAGAAGGTCATTTCCCTTTCTTTTGAAAAAGGGATGCGGGGCTACGTTTATCACAACATACAGATCACCATGAGGCCCTCCATAACTTCCCGCCTCTCCCTCTCCGGAAACTTTCAACCTTATTCCGGTGTCAACCCCGGCTGGTATCTTAAGTGATACAGTGCGCTCTTTTCTCACTTTGCCCTGACCTTTGCATTTTGTACACGGATCAGTGATCATCTTTCCATGACCACCGCATTTACCGCAGGTCTTGGAGATGGTGAAAAAGCCCTGTTGTATTCTTGTCTGTCCTGAGCCTTTGCATGCAGGACAGGTGACGGGCCCTTTTCCGGGTTGGGAGCCTGTTCCGTCACAGCCGGAACAGTTTTCCCATCTCGGGATATTAATTTCTTTTTCAGTGCCGAAGACTGCTTTATCAAGCGACATGTCGAGGTCATAACGAAGGTCTTGTCCTTTTGCAGGGCGAGTTCTTCTCCGGCCGGTGAATTCACCGAATATGTCTCCAAACACATCTCCGAAAATGTCCCCGAAGTTTGTAGAGAAACCGCCAAAACCTTCAAATCCATAACCGGCGCCTGCGCTTTCTGTTGTGCCGAAATTATCATAATTTGAACGTTTCTGAGGATCGCTCAGGCATGCATACGCTTCATTGATTTCTTTAAATTTATCTTCAGCGGCGTTATCTCCCGGATTTCTGTCGGGATGATATTTTAATGCAAGCTGACGGTATGCTTTTTTTAAATCAGCATCCGTTGCGTTTCTGTCTAACCCAAGTGTGTTGTAATAATCTTTCATTGTTCTCCTAATATAAATTAGGCGAGGCAGCGCCTCGCCCCTACATTCAACTTGTAAGGGCGGGTTTAAAACCCGCCCCCTACCTCTTAACTGTCTTTTTTATCCGTCTCTTCAAATTCAGCTTCAACAACATCTTCTTTTTCCTTTTGAGCGCTTTCAGACGACGTTGTTCCGGCTTCTGCCTGTTGTGCTCCGGCAGCGCCGCTTTTATACAGTTCTTCAGCAATTTTATGTGAAGCTGTTGTCAATTCGTCTATCGCTTTTTTAAGTTCATCTGCATCGGTGGTTGTATCTTTTAAATTTCTGCACTTCTCAAGAGCAGTATTGATCTTCTGTTTATCGCTTTCCGAAATTTTATCTCCGTAGTCTCTCAAAGATTTTTCAACTGTATATACAAGAGTGTCGGCATTATTTTTTGCCTCAGCGAGCTGACGCTTTTTCTTGTCTTCCGCTGCATGAGATTCTGCGTCGCCTGTCGTTTTTTTAATTTCCTCTTCCGTAAGGCCGCTGGAGGCTGTTATCCTTATCGACTGCTCTTTGCCCGTCCCTTTATCTTTTGCAGATACATGCAGTATGCCGTTTGCATCAATGTCAAAGGTAACCTCAATCTGAGGGACTCCTCTTGGCGCCGGCGGAATCCCTACAAGTTCGAAATTGCCGAGGAGTTTGTTGTCGGCTGCCATCTCCCGTTCCCCCTGACATATTTTAATCGTCACTGCGGGTTGGCTATCTGCTGCGGTGGAGAACACCTGGCTTTTCTTCGTAGGTATTGTCGAGTTCCTCTCAATGAGTTTTGTAAATATTCCCCCGAGAGTTTCGATACCGAGAGAAAGCGGGGTGACATCAAGCAGCAGTACGTCTTTGACTTCTCCCTTTAAAACGCCTGCCTGTATTGCTGCACCTGCTGCGACAACTTCATCCGGATTTACACCTTTTGAAGGTTCCTTGCCGAAAAACTCCTTCACCACCTGAACAACTTTCGGCATCCTCGTTTGACCGCCTACAAGCAATATTTCATCAATATCCTTGGAACTTAATCCTGCATCTGCGAGTGCGCGTTTACAGGGTTCGATAGTTTTTGTGATCAGATCATCAACCAGTTGTTCAAATTTGGCGCGTGATAATTTCATCACAAGGTGTTTGGGCCCGTTTGCATCTGCTGTGATGAAAGGGAGATTTATTTCAGTTTCCATTACTGATGATAATTCCACCTTTGCTTTTTCTGAGCTTTCTTTCAATCTTTGTAGAGCCATCTTGTCATTGCGGAGGTCAATGCCTGAATCTTTCTTGAATTCCGTAACGAGCCAGTCCATTATCTTTAGGTCAAAATCATCGCCGCCAAGATAAGTGTCGCCGTTTGTTGATTTTACCTCTACAACACCTTCTCCTATCTCAAGTATCGATATATCGAAGGTCCCTCCGCCGAGGTCATACACGGCTATTTTTTCTTCCTTCTTCTTATCCATTCCGTATGCAAGAGAAGCCGCGGTCGGTTCGTTGATAATCCTCAAAACATTTAAGCCCGCAATCCTTCCGGCGTCTTTTGTAGCCTGGCGCTGACTGTCGTCAAAGTAAGCCGGCACCGTTATAACCGCATCGGTAACAGGTTCGCCGAGATAGTCTTCCGCCGCCTGTTTCAGTTTTTGAAGTATCATGGCGGAGATCTCGGGTGGTGAATATGCCTTCCCGTGCGCTTCAACATGGGCATCACCGTTTGATGCGCTGACTAGTTTATACGGCAGCTTTCTTTTCGCCTCATCGGCTTCTTTTGAACTGGATTTTCTGCCCATAAGCCTTTTGATCGAGAAGACCGTATTTTCAGGATTTGTAATCGCCTGTCTCTTGGCAACCTGACCGACCAGTCTTTCGCCTTTATCAGTAAAAGCCACAACTGAGGGTGTGGTCCTTGTCCCCTCCTGGTTGGCAATAATAGTTGGTTCGCCGCCCTGCATTACAGCAACGACTGAATTTGTTGTTCCAAGGTCTATTCCAACAACTTTTCCCATGAATATACTCCTCCTAATGATGCTGTTAACAATGTTTGGTATTATTTTTTTCTGTTGCAACGGCTTGATCTTTTGATCCGTCTGACCCCACGTCCGCTGGTAGTGACGGTTTTTTCGCGACACCTACAAGAGTTGCCCTGATAACTCTATCTTTATATTTATATCCCTTTCTTAATTCGTTAACCACAGTATTCTCATTGGTTTCTATTGATTCTACCTGAGTTATCGCATGATGTATTAAAGGGTCAAAAGGTTTGCCCAATGCATCAATACTGACAAGCCCGTATTTTTCAAGAACGGTCTTAAGTTCCTTCAGCGTTAACTCAACCCCTTCTGATAATGAATTTAAGGTTTTGTTGTCATATGAATGCTGAAGCGCTAACTCCAGATGATCTACAACAGTAAGAAGGTCTTTCAGTAAACTTTCATTTGCGTATTTCAGTTGTTCTTCTTTGTTTCTTGCAGTAAACTTTTTATAATTTTCAAATTCAGCATATAGCCTGACATATTTATTATTAATCTCTTCAAGTATCTTTTTTTGTGACTCAGTGCTTTCTGATTCACCGCTGATATTTTGTTCATTTTCTTCCTGTTCCTGATTCTCTGCCATTTATGTAATTCTCCTTAATTTACAGATAATATTCGCGTTAAAACCTTTGCTGTATGATCGACAAATGGGATCAATTTTTTATAGTTCATCCTTGTTGGCCCTATTATCCCTATGGCACCGCTCAAATATCTCTTATCTTTATATGTAGAGATAACCATGCTTAGCTCTTTCAATGAAGGAATTATATTCTCCATGCCTACAAATACCTGCGTTCCCTGGGTGCTGCTTATATGGTGAAGTAATTTTAGCATAAAGTGTTTATCTTCAATAGCCCTTAAAATTTCTTTTATCTGTTTCATGGATGCAAAATCCGGTAAATTGGATGCCCCGGAGAATCCATTAAATGCGAGTTTGGAGGATTCATCCATAATAATTTCCTTGAAGAGCGCTACCAAATTGGCAATTAATTGGTCACGAACAATTTTATCACTATATAGCTGGTCCGCGATTTTCTCCCTCACACTTTTAATGGTTTGACCATGGAATTTGCTATTTAGATAGTTTGATGCCATGTCGAGTTGTTTTTGTGTGTATATCTTTTCCATTTCTATAAATTTATTATTTACAGTGCCTTCTTCGGAGACAAGGACTGCCAACACTTTATTCTCTTCGTATTTTATGAATTTAATATGCTTAAGTGTCATGTCTTCTGTTTTGGGGGGAATTGCGATTGCAAGATAATGCGAGTACAGAGAAAGTGTCTCAGCGGCTTTTTTAATTATTGTACTGTTGTCCTTATCATTTATCATTGCTTCGGCAGACAATTCATAAGACAATCCGGAATTAACCTGTAATGTTTGTTCTTCTAATAGAGTATTGACATAAAATTTGTAACCCTTTTCTGTAGGGATTCTTCCGGCTGAAGTATGAGGCTGAGTGATGTATCCGAGTTCTTCCAGTTTTGCCATTGCATTACGTATTGTTGCCGGTGATAAATCGAGAGGAAATTTTTGAGTGATAAAATAGGACCCTATCGGGATATTAAGGTCAATGTGACTTTGTATTATCGCACAAAGTATTTTTTTGCGTCTCTCATCCATTGTGTTCATTTTGTTAATTAGCACTCTCAAGTGAAGAGTGCTATTAATATATCAACATTGATCGTATTGTGTCAAGGACAGATAGACAAATAATGATAGAATTATCCTTTATAATTAGAGGGTTTTGTTTAACCATATTGAACTGAAAGGATATTATACCTATTAATCGGTTGAGTAACTGCCCTTGACAACACGATTAAAGTTACTGTTTTTTAAAACCAAGATTAAGAAGTTGAAAATATGAGATATTTAATGAATATTAAAGATAAGCTTCAATAATTACTTTTATATGGCAATATTCCCTTGTTTTAGGGTTTTGACAGTAAGTACTATTTATGATAAAAATATAAGGCTAAAATTAATTAATCAGATGATAAGCAAATATGATTAATTAATGGTTGAATTTTGATAGCTGATATATTCTTTGAAAATTTGTGTTATAATATATTTAGAAGTGTGCCTTAAGGAAGAGATTTGAGGGATACGCTGTACGTTTTAAAAAAGGGAATTGTAGTTTAGATGTAGTGAGCTATACTTCTTTCTGTTAAGAGGGAGGCAAAAAGCATCAGACATGGTATCTTTTTTTAAAACAACCTCATGACATATCATACTTTAAGGCAACAAATCTGCTCTTTGAGAACATAAAAGTAGGCCCGCAGTCAATTTTTTATTTGAGAGTTTGATCCTGGCTCAGAACGAACGCTGGCGGCGCGCTTAACACATGCAAGTCGAACGGGGTCATTATGAAGTAGCAATACGGATTGATGACTTAGTGGCGAACGGGTGAGTAATACATAGGCAACCTGCCCTTAGGATTGGGATACTCCCGAGAAATCGGGCACAATACCGAATATGATTACGAGGTGAAATTCCTTGTGATAAAAGCTGCAAGCAATTGCAGCACCTGAGGAGGGGCCTGTGGCCTATCAGCTTGTTGGTGAGGTAACGGCTCACCAAGGCTAAGACGGGTAGCCGGACTGAGAGGTCGATCGGCCACACTGGAACT
>JAGVGM010000135.1 GCA_020057065.1 Thermodesulfovibrionia bacterium | reverse complement strand
CACAACCACATTTGGGACAGGTGACCATGATAAATCCTCCTTTATTGGAAATAAGATAGCTGGGAGTTTACCATAGCTATATAAAATTAACAATACCCAATACTTTTGTTGCCTGACTTCCTTCATAAATCAATCTGAGAACGATGATGTCCAGATTGAGGAGTTTACCTAATTTGACCGTATCACTGTCTGTAAGTCCAGTCATTGAAAGTTTTTGTTCCTCTAAAATCTTACTTAAATGTCTTCTTTCTATTACTTTGTATTTTCCCTCATTCCACACCGTCATATTGAAAAACTGATTTTCCTGTTTATTTTCCAACTGTTCTCTTTTAGATACCTCCAAATCTGGGATTTTTGTTTCTATAATTAGACCTATATTGATTTTTTCAGTTTTCTTTGTCAGAATATCGTTAATGGCCCATTCCCACCTGATATCAATAGGTCTTATTCTACAAATATCTTGACTAAGATATTTATCTATTACTTCCGGGTCGAGAGTTATTTTTACTTTATCACATATTTTCCGATCATTTTCCGCATGACTAACAACCACTACTTTTTTCAAGTAGTTACTGATGACATGACTAATACATTTGTCAGTGACAAAAAAATCCAATTTATCAAATAGATCAATCATACTTTGGGGATGTTGGGGGATAGTAAGTTTATCAAGACCATTTTCTATTGATTTTGTCCTTACAGTCTTTCTGAAATCTTCTAATTCTTTCTTATTTTTCAAATCCCCCAAATATACATCACAATATTCCCCATCAACAGTTCTCAATTTAGAGAAACAGATGGAAGGAAACGAAATGATAATAATAATCAATAATATCAAAGGGGAATAAAATTTATTCGTCATAAATCCTCCTGATTGAATATAAAAAGTTTTTACCTGTTTTCTAGATAATTAGGGTTCCAATCATTTGCCTGTTGTTTGGCCGCAGATACTTGCCTTTCGGTCATAGAATATCGCAAAAGTTCGAGGCCCTCCTTCGGTTTACGCAGATCGTCCTCCTCCAAATCATACAGCCAATAGGTGGTCTCAGAACGTCTCATCCTTGTTTGCATCTTGTCCTTTTCGGATATCCGCCTCTGTTTTGCTCCACCGCCCGTGGCTAGATAGAGCCACTTATACGCCTGGATCAAATCTCTATTCACTCCTTCGCCACGCAGGTAACAGGTTGCCAAATTGCACATAGCTAAAGGGAAACCATGATCCGCTGCTTTACGAAACCACGCACTCGCCTCATGGAGGTCTTTCTTGACACCTACACCGTTTATGTATCTTACGCCCAAGTTATATTCGGCCTGTGGTTCCATGCCGGTTTCAGCGGCTCTCCTGAGCCATGTTGTAGATCGAACGGCATCTCTTTCCACTCCGTCCCCTGAATCCAGCTTTAGGGCCAAATTATACTGCGCCGGAGCATAGCCCTGAGCGAAGCGAGGGGAGGACGACGCTCTTCAGCGGGCGCGGTTTTTTGCGATCCGCTGCAAGAGCATTATTAGATGATGTCCTGGCTTTAAATTCCCACAAATAGTCCTAAAGCGAACAGCAACCATTGAAATGTAAACTATTAATCCCCCATTCTGTATTCTTTAAATCACCAGTGCCTTCGACATAATTAATCAGCATGCTCTCCATATCTTCGATAGTTGGAATATAAAGTCCTGCTAAATCCTTTATTTTCTCAATTGTTTTAGTTTGCGTGTGAATCCAGTCAACAATCAGTATATCTTCAGCGTACTTATGTGCAACGACTCCATCTGGGATTAAATCGATCAAATCCATATCAATAGCCAACCTACATCCGCGAGGTTGACGGGTAGTATATCTGTGTGAGTTGATTAAAGCTGTTCCCATCGAAGAAAAAATTGTCAATCTTCCACGCCCAATAGCAAAAGTTCGATCTCCAACTTTTTCATATTTCTTTAGCGATGGAAAGCACCCCGTAGTATTACCATACGTACCTTTGGAAATGCCGCCTTTTGCGACAGCACCCATTTTTAGAATAATTTGCATTAACAAGACAGCAATTGAAATTGAGATATCGGTCTTACCTTCAAAAAACTCTGACACGATTATCAGGCTATCACCGCCAACCTGATGAGCAAAAAGTCGGTAAGGTGATTCAGGATAGACATTTATACCAATACGGCATATGGCATCTAATGCAGTATCAAAGGGAACATAAAATTGAAGTTCGTTTTCTGGGAAAATTTTTGAAACCCCTTCAAGATCGAGAAATATTGCCCAGCGAATCACTTAGACCTCCATAGAGACAGTCTCATATAACTAAGCCGCTTCAAAATGGCACAATTGATCGGGTGCTTATATATAACAGGTTTATTCGACTCGAAGCTGCGACCCTAACCAAGCACCGTACATGAAAAGCGGGAGGAATCCGAAAATTGCACCTAGTGGAAATATTAACAACTGCGCAAACTCCCCGGTGACTTTCTCCAAAGCGGTAACGAGAACCGCAGATATCATCATCCCAATCCAGGACATCAATGCCCCCACTGCAAGCAAACCTGCAAAGAACCAGAGGCTTGGATAGAACTGAACTCTCCAAAAGACTGCCCCAGGGTTCACATATTCCACCATACCCAGAGCAAGAGCACCTAGAAATAGTGTATGAAGAGCCTGGATCCGACCCAAAACCGGAATTACGCCCAAAATGATTGTCACTACGGTGAGGATTCCAACGAGCTTGAGAAACGTGAGCGGAGTTGACCAAATCAAACTAAACGGAAAAGCCCAAGCAGCTTGATCAGAGATACCGAGAATGATCGGGAACATTGTAAGGATGAAGACGGTTAGGGCTGCGACCTGCAGAAGGGGAAGGAGAACCATCGAAAGGCAGCCCATACTGACGGTAACGGCCTCGGGCAACTTTTTAACAACATTTTCGGATTGCATAACAAAACCAACTGCACCCATTGGAACCATATAAATCAATAAATATTCTAAACCAGCAACATAGGTCTGCCAATGGGCTAGCACTTTCAAACCGCCTACGATTGCGTCCCAGAACATTACGCGTTCCTTTCATCTAACAATATATTGAACAGTTTCCTGTCAATATCAAACTTAAATTTTGTTGACAAATCTATATGATATTACAACATTATTTAAGTTGTTAAATACCAAATTTATATTCTTAGGAGGTTGTCTGTTCAATACCGATGCGGGCTGTTCCGATTCTGACGAGGTTTGATGCAATTCTCGAAAAACGAGCCGTTGCGCCGAAACAGCGTGCGGAATATAAAAAGTGGCTCAGATATGTCCCTAAGTAACTATTGGTCACAGCGCAGAATGATCAGTCAAATAAATACGCTCTAAAACTGACCAACATGAGCAGCGGCACCAGCGTAGTTATAAAAATTAGCATCTCACGGTCTCATTTCTTGCGGTACACGTTCAGT
>JAGVGM010000026.1 GCA_020057065.1 Thermodesulfovibrionia bacterium | reverse complement strand
TCTGAAATGTCTTGCCGCCATAAAAAGACCGGGATTCTTTTTTAAATCATCCCTAAACATAGGATGGGCATGATTGTCTATGGCAGGTACAGGTGAAAATCCAGCACTTTTTGCCTGAACCGTTTCTATCTCTTTTTCACACTCGGCGGCATTGCTATCGTCTTTTGCTTCTTTTGACAATTCCAGCGCTTGTTTGAATATCCTCTCTGCATCCATGTAGTATCTGGCATTCAATGCAGACCTTGCCTCCTTGTACAGCTTTTCTACTTTTTCCTGTACTTCGTTTTTAGAACCTTCAGTCATTTAGAAGACCTCCTTTTGCGTTATTTTATTTACCCTTATTGATCCCTAGACACTGCCTTTATCAACACCCGTAGGCGTTCAACGTTCAAGGCCAAAAGAAGTGCGATAGCATTTGAATATAAAGCTTTTGGCCTGTGTTATGCACCGTTGGTTACCAATATTAACAACTTACAGCAAAATAATAAACTGGAACTTCAAGTTTTTTAACAGGCTTAAACTTGTCTTTCGCGAACTTCAATAACTCATCAGTAACATCAGGAGAATAGGTCTTCTCACCACAACGATCACAGACGTCAGCAGGGACATGTTCTACAAAAAAATACCTGTTTTCATCTTCATAGTTGAAAGTTACGAACATTTTCTTCGTTTCACCACCACAAAAAACACATTTCATTCCTTTTTCCTCCTAAATCTATAATCTATCCATTCGGTCTCATCCGGTTCATATGCTGTAATAATAACAACTGATGGAGGTAGTGAGATTTGAATATGAAGATCCCTGCCGGCTTTAGTCTTTCCATAAACACATAATATTCTCTTATCTTAGCATATACTTTGGTGACCAATGAGTATGTTCTTGGTGCAAAAGAAGCCCGAAGGGTTTGGGCAAAGTCTTTTGCACCATGTTATCTACCGTCGCAGGCAATGATGTAAATGTTTTACAGAAAAACAAACACTTTTTATCCGAAGTCAAAAACATTGCGCTAACAATCAACTTATTTTGCAACAATACGCACAATTGGCACTTTAGCAGTTACGGTACAGACAATCTCATAATTTCCTTCTGAAGTAAATCTTGGGTTAAACTTTTTATCAATTACATTTGCAATGCCAAGTGTTTGGGAAATAATTTCATCTTTTGTTAATTGTGCGTTCTCAACTTCTGTTAGGCTTTGTATAAAGACACCATTAACCTTTTCCACTGCATTTCTGAGTGCATCATCCAATGCCTTTTTGCGGATAATATCAGGTGTATCAGCACCGCCTCCGTAAGCACTAGCATTAATTATTACCGTTTCAAATACATAATTGTTTGAGTTATCTCTTTGAAATTCAAAATCTAAGGTCTTTACCTCTACTTTCATTGTTCTTTCTTTTTTGATTTTGTCTGTGTCATAAAGGTACGAAAGCATCACTTTACAAACCCAACTTTTATCTTTATCATCCCATTCATATTTCAAGTCCTTGAGGTTGATACCTGAAATTGATTTCGGAGGGTTATTCCATTCTGGAAAGTCCACAAATTCAATAGGAGGAGATATCAACTGCCCTACTTTTATAATAAATTTTTGATTCTTATAATCAATATTTATAATGTAATCCGTTGCAAGATAATTCTCTACTATCGTTTGAGAGTCAATTTCAAAATCGCCTATCTTTTCACGAACGGCATGAAAAAGTTTCTCATGTACGAGCACCCCACTTTTTTTAATAGGTATAGATTTAATAGTAGAAATATTTTTAAAGGCTGCAATGCGTTCAGCAATTTGATTTAATCCATCAGAAAAAGCAGCAACAAATGCTTCCTGTTTCTGAACCTCTAAAGTTGCGTCTTTTGAAAACGAGAGACCTTCCCCTGTAGTTTCAAATTCTTTTTGGACCGCATTTACATTATATGGAAACAGAACCGAGATCAATATGAAGAAAAAAATTATCCTTAGTTTCATAATAATCATTCATCCTTTCCTGCCCGAAATTTCATTTAACACGTTCGTAATTGCACCAGTGGTGCAATTATAATCCCTGTTTTGGAGGGATAATTGCACTCTGGTGCGGTTATTTTCAATTTGCCTGAAGACCCGCTGCCTTACCTTTCCCCCTGTTTTCTTTTCATACTTCTTCACCTTTTTTATGTCGAGATTGTCCAATGGACTTATTATTTTGCCTAAGCTTTTTGTGCTCACATGAGTATAGATTTCGGTTGTTTTGCTACTGGTGTGGCCTAATAATTCTTGAATATAGATTAAATTGTCTGAAAAATCCTTGCTAATAGTTAGCACCCCATAGCTGACCTCTATTGAAGGGGATATATTTAGTTCCCACTGAAAACATTTCCTTTTTCTCCAAAAGAAACCTTGGCCTATTCTATGGATAACTGATAGAAAGGTCAAGCACTTTTAGTTTCTGTTTTTGACTTATCCCCCTTTCCTTTGAGCTTTTCCTTTGAGCTTTTCCGTTGACTTTTCCTTCAAAAGTTGCTAATTTGTTCCCACTTTGAGGCGTTTGTGTTTTGTAACTGGCTGGATTTATAATAGACGTGCTGTTGCCCGAACAGAAATTCCTTTGAGCAATAGCGTGTAGAGAGGTAAGTTTTGATTCCACGTTATACCAGAAAAGAAATGGCCATGATATGGGAAGCCGAGAACAGGTTCAACAAGTGGCTTAAGATAGAAATACTCGTTTGCGAGGCACTTGCTGAGCTGGGTGAGGTGCCTCAAGATGCCCTCAAAAACATAAAGAAGAAGGCCAGATTTGACATAAAGAGGATAGAGGAGATAGAAAAGGTTACAAAGCACGATGTTATTGCCTTCCTTACCTGTGTAGGAGAATATGTAGGCAATGATTCTAGATATATACACATGGGTTTAACCTCTTCTGATATCCTTGACACTTCAATGGCCATTCTTCTGAGAGAAGCAGCCGATATAATAATTGCTGACTTGGAACGTATGCTTTCCGTTTTGAAGAAGAAGGCGTATCAGCACAAAGACACAGTAATGGTTGGAAGAACCCATGGTATTCATGCCGAGCCCATTACTTTTGGTATGAAAATGGCAGTTTGGTATGATGAGACCAAAAGAAATCTTGATAGAATGACGAAGGCAAAGGATACCATAGGCTATGGCAAGATTTCCGGGGCAGTAGGGACTTTTGCCTTTATTCCTCCCTTTGTAGAAGAATATGTCTGCCAGAGGTCTGAGCTGAAGCCTGCTCCTATTTCAACCCAGATTATCCAGAGAGATAGATATGCAGAATACCTCACTACATTGGCTATAATAGCAAGCTCTGTTGATAAATTTGCTACAGAAATCAGACACCTGCAGCGCACAGAGGTGCTTGAAGCGGAAGAGTTCTTTTCTGGAGGGCAAAAGGGGTCTTCTGCTATGCCCCACAAACGGAATCCTATCCTCTCTGAAAACCTCTCTGGCCTGGCCAGAGTAGTCAGGTCAAATTCTTTAGCAGCATTAGAGAACATACCTCTCTGGCATGAGAGAGACATCAGCCATTCATCGGTGGAAAGGATTATATTGCCAGACAGCACTATCCTTGTTGATTTCATGTTGAATAGGATTATAGGTCTTATAGACGGCTTACAGGTGTACCCGGAAAATATGCTGAGCAATCTGCATCGAACACATGGTTTG
>JAGVGM010000003.1 GCA_020057065.1 Thermodesulfovibrionia bacterium | reverse complement strand
GCCTGAAGCGAGTCATAGATGGGTCAAAAAACCTGAACCAGAGAGCGGAAAAGGGAATTTTTCAGTGTGAACTAAGTAAGTTGTAGAATTCCCGAGGTGTTTATGTCAGAAATTCGAACAAGGTTTGCACCAAGCCCTACAGGGTATTTGCATATCGGCGGCGCAAGGACAGCCCTTTTTAACTGGCTCTTTGCCCGACATTTTCAGGGTAAGTTCATCCTGAGGATAGAAGATACCGACAGGGTTCGCTCAACCGAGGAATCTATCCAGGCTATCTATGACGGAATGGAATGGCTGGGATTGGATTGGGATGAAGGCCCCTACCTTCAGACAGAACGTTTCAATATCTACAGGGAATATATCGAAAAACTGATTAAAAAGGGTAAGGCATATTACTGCTGCTGCACACCCCGGGAGCTTGAGGAAAAGAGAAAACTGGCTCTGGCAGAAGGCAGAAAACCCAAATACGATGGAAAATGCCGGGGGCTGGATAAGTCTGAATCAGGAGAACCCCATGCTGTCAGATTCAAAGCTCCAGTAGAAGGAACAACCGTAGTCAATGATACGATAAAAGGTGAAGTGCGGTTTGAAAATTCAGAACTGGATGATCTTATAATTCAGAGGTCTGATGGATACCCAACCTATAATTTCACTGTAGTCGTAGATGACATAACTATGGGGATTACCCATGTAATAAGGGGAGACGATCATCTCAACAATACCCCAAAACAGATCCTGTTGTATCAGGCATTTGATTCTCCTCTGCCCCAATTTGCCCATGTTCCTATGATATTGGGAACTGACAAAACGCGTTTGAGTAAACGGCACGGAGCCACATCGGTTATCGCTTACAAAGAGCTTGGGTATCTCCCGCAGGCTGTTATGAACTATCTGGTCAGGCTGGGCTGGTCATATGGGGACCAGGAGATACTCTCCAGAGACGAATTAATAGAAAAATTCTCTCTGGACAATGTAGGGAAATCTGCCGGGGTATTTAACCCTGAGAAACTGTTATGGCTCAATGCCCATTACATAAAAGAGGAGAATCCTGAAAATCTTGCAGAATTATTGATTCCTTTTATAAAAAAAAGAGGCTACACAGTCGAAAATAACGAGGTTTTGCAAAAGATAACCCTTGCCTTCAAAGAGAGAAGCAAGACATTGGTTGAAATGGCAGAGGCTTCGGAGTTCTTCTTCAAGGAAGGGATTGAGTATGATAAAAAAGCGGCTGAAAAATTCTTGACACCGGATACAGTAGAGATATTTCAGATTCTGATTAAGAGGTTTGACCAGTTACGGACCTTTAACCAGCAGGCAATTGAGGAGGTATTCAAAGAGGTGTCCTCCCAAAAAGAGATGAAGCTTGGAAAAATTGCCCAGCCTGTAAGGGTTTCCCTGACCGGATCGACTGCAAGTCCGGGGATATATGAGGTAGTTGAGATACTGGGGAGAAAAAAGGTTATAGACATGCTTAGCAGGGCCATAGAGTTCATAAGAAAACAATAGACAGCCTAATCCTAAAATTCTCTCCCCATCAGCCCCCACTAAAATCATTGACAATTCACACATGTAAGAATAGGCCTGCATGACTCTTAACCATCAACATAATGTCCCTGGGCATACCCACGGTGCCGTGGATTCATCACTTCTTACCACCCAACGAGGCATTTGGGCTATAAAGTTGTCATTTCTGGGGCTACTTGCAACAGCCCTGTTTCAGTTCGTTATTTTTCTATTATCAGGAAGCGTGGCGCTTCTTGCCGATACTATTCACAATCTGGGCGATGCAGCTACAACCATACCTCTGTGGATTGCCTTCAGGCTCGCAAGATGGAAGCCGACCAATCGGTTTACTCACGGCTACGGTCGCGTGGAAGACCTTGCCGGCGTTGCTATAGTATTCATAATCCTGTTAAGTGCCGTAATCGCCGGTTATGAATCCTTTGATCGTCTCTCTCTCCCGCGGACGGTGGAATATCTTTGGGCTGTAGTAGTTGCATCGGTGATTGGTTTCCTGGGCAATGAAGCCGTGGCCGTTTTTCGGATTAAAGTTGGCAAAGAGATAGGCAGCGCAGCGCTGGTTGCCGATGGTTACCACGCTCGTATAGATGGCTTAACCAGTCTGGCAGTCCTTTTTGGTGCGGGCGGAGTCTGGCTGGGATATCCCTTAGCCGACCCTATTGCAGGTCTTATTATTACTGCTGTGATCTTACGAATCTTATGGGAATCCGGCAAAGCCGTCTTTACCCGCTTACTCGACGGGGTAGATCCAGCGGTAATAGAAGAAATCAAACACGCAGTTAATAACACTCCGGGAGTGGAAGATGTCTCTCAAACGCGCGTAAGATGGTTAGGCCATCAGCTCCATGCAGAGATAAACATAGCCGTAACCCCAGAACTCTCTGTTGAAAGAGGGCATGAAATTGCGATAGAGGTGGAACATCGGCTCCTCCATTCTTTGCGGTATCTCTCCAATGTTACAATTCATGTTGATCCCGCGAACGCATCGGGTGAGGGACACCATTATCCCAAGGAACATGAGCGCGACGATTTGCCTCATAACTCCCATAAATAAATTAAAAAAACGTTTTGAGTCCTATTAAAGGTATTTTTGTTTGGACAACAGTCTTAAAAATTGATAAGTTCATGAAGGATATTAATGGGAGAATATTACATAAATATAAATTTTCGATTACAAAAGCAGTGCTGAAAAAAGGTCGGGGGATTCTTCATGAAAAACGAACAAAACATGCTGGATCAACTTTGCATCAATACCATCCGCACACTGGCAATGGATGCTGTACAGGAGGCTAACTCGGGTCATCCTGGTACACCGATGGCGCTTGCACCGCTGGC
>JAGVGM010000102.1 GCA_020057065.1 Thermodesulfovibrionia bacterium | reverse complement strand
GGAGCAGAAAGATCAAACATTAGCAAAAAAAGCTGCTTGAAGAATAACAATTAAATGGGAGCCATAAATAAATTTCAACTAAAAACTTGACATCTTCTTTTTGTGGCCTGTAACTAATGCTTCTAAGGCAATCCAATATTTTATATACGCCGCATTTACGTCATTTTCTTGATGGGCATCTCCAAACCAGGTAATGGCCGAAACAATACTGGCTTCAAGATCACTAAGGTTTCTTTTTTCAACGAGAGACCATACGACTTCAGCATGATAATTGCTTTTAATTATGTCTATGTTCTCTTTATTTAATGGATATCTCTGTCTTGATCTATCTTGGTATCCAAATATTGTTGCGGAGCCGTCTTCCACATTCATAGAAAGAGCGTTGAGGCCCGGCCCTTGATTTGGAAGATCGAGATTTATTCCGACATTGTGTGCGTGACCGGTAGAAGAAAGGTGAATGCAAAGGAAGTACCTTAGGGTGTTGATCACAAAAGTTGCAATATTGTGAGCCTTACCCTTTGCTGCGTCTAAATCACCTTCTGCCTCGAGGAAGCACAGTTTATCTTTAAACGTCTTTGTGAGATAATCTTTGATGTGTGACTTCCATTTTTCATCGCCAGATTCCTTTTCTACGAAATGATCAATTTGTGATTTCGTAAATGGCATGATTTGCCAGGGACCGTTTTTAATATCAGAGAGTTCTACCAGTTCTAAGCCGCTAATGGCCCGCACAAATAATCTTTTCTTTAGTTTTGACTGTATCGTTTGAACGAGATGTGATAAGTGCCAGTCTTTTGACTGTTTTTCCTCAACGCTAAAATGCAATTTAATTTCATCACGGATAGCTTCGTATACAGTTCTTCTCGTAAAAAACTCCGGGCCGACTATTTGATGGATTAAGGAAGTAATGTCTTGAATAACTTGTCGAATATGATTTTTTGGATAAGCCCATATGTTATTTATTGTAAAATACGGGAAAGGGCCGAGCGACTTAAAGTCTTCCATGGTTTCGGGAACAAGGTAAGCCGAGTTGGCAGTTAATCTCTTCCAGTTTTTGTTAAAGGCCTGTTTGACCTCTGGCGATATTTCGATATTCATTTCTTATATATCATGTCCAACGACTTATTATGACTTTTTCAATTTTACAAGTTTCAAAATATCAATGTATTGCTGTAAATTTCTTTCTAATGATTCTTTTAGACCATATGAAACTGAGGGGACAGCCCTTGAAAATGGAAAAAACCAGAGTGATTAATTACAATTTCAAGGGCTGACCCCTTGATCCTGCTTCTCTGTTGTTAGGCTTAATTATTGACTTCAAGCATCCCACAACGGAGTTTCTTGAATTATCTGATAAGTTTCAGTTGTTTTTTTCCAAAATAAAAATGATGTTGAACAAGCTATAGTAAAAGTGTCAGCCATGAATGTCAGAAGAAAATGATTAAGGTGATCAGTACCTGGTTGACATAGATTTCGAATATTGTCGCCAAGAAGTTCTCCGAGGAGATGACCTGTAAGATCACCAAAAGGATTTCTACCGCTGTCTTTCAGTTGACTGACCAATTGATAGTCTAATCGTTCCCAGTGTCTGATCTTCGCAAGCGTCTCTTCTGATGTCCACGGAAGCTTTTTTGAAAAATCAGAGAGAAGATTAAATAGCGTCCAATCTTCCAGTCTGCCAGCCTGTGCTCGATTGTTATTAAATAATGGACTATAAGCTACTAAAGCACTCATGTTCTGACCAATGATAGCCAATGTAAGTGTCTCAATTGGATAGTCAATCTTAGTCATTAACTCAGCCGCAACATAATTGTGATCCTGTAAAAACTTACGCATTGATTCCCAACATGTTTTGCTTTCTGCAAATACTTGTTCAAGGTAAAGATAGCTTGCCCTAGCATCCGTTAAAGTTTCCTTATTATTCTCTTTACTCATTGCATTGTCCCATTAGCATAAACATTGTCGTCACCGGGGTCGGATCTTTCATTGTGACAGTGTATGTCATCATAAAAGATCCGACCCCACACACTTGATCCTCACAAGACTTGACCCTATTTCCCTTTTTTCCTTTTAGCTTCTTTCCTTTTAGTGGATTTATGTGTCAGTTCCCCGCAAGAAGCCGGCTTGCCTGACAGCACACATGTCTTTTCGGCATTCACTTCTGCAAATCCTGCCAACGTACTCAATATGGAAAGGTCAGCTATCTCGATTGCTCTCCTTGCACAATTTGGACAAAGATTATTAAAGATACAGTTGAATACAGCGACCATGACATCAGTTGCATTACCGAAGAAATCCAAAATGGCCGCTTCATATGTTATTTCAATAATCTTCGCTGGTTTTGCTAATTTTCCTCGACTGGCATGCTCTTTGCTATTTTTTACCTTTGTCTTTATATGAAGACAATCAAGGCGAGAGAACAAAGAAGTTAACTCTTTGGGCGGAAGCGATGTTAGCCTACTAAGATAACTCAGTACTAGATGAACATTTTTGGGTGGGCCAGCGGGACAAGTGTTAATGACTGCCTCTGCTAAGATCTGGCGTTCGAAAGGAGTCATAAGCTTCAAGGACTCGAAAAAGCTATGTGCTATAGAGTAAATTATTTTTCTTTCAGTCTTGGCTTTTCGAGCTATTTTTAGTTCTGTATTAAGTCGATCGGGATTATGTGGGAAGAAATTAGGTCGATCAATATGTCCAATTTTCTGCTTTATCATTTCCGCGAGATTCTCGGGAGATATTTTATTGAGATTAATATAACCGGTAGTTGGCAGAATGCCAGGGATTTGCGTATTATCGAATCTTACAGGCAGTAAATATTCCTTATGTTCTTGGAAAGCTCTTGCTTGGGCACTTTCTCTTTCGTGATTTGTCCATAATTTCTTCTTGTAATGTTTGGATATAAAGATGACAGTATATCTCGCTCGATTGAAATATATTTCTTGAAGATGAGTGTATAAATCCTTGCCCCATAAAGAAATTGCCTCATACTTGTCATAAAAAACACGCAATCCCATCTGCCGTATGACATCAGCAACTGCCTCAACGTACGTTCTATCTTCCCCTGCAAATGAAAGCGCAACGTCAAACTCTGGATTAACTTTCTTCATTCAAACTCCGTATCGCCCTGATGACTGACGAGAGAACTGACCCCTTGCTCCTTTTTTCATAGACCTGACATCACCCACTTTGGAATCACTATTGCGGGTGTTTCACATTGACTTTTTTGACGAACGCACTCGTCCAGTCAGCATAATCTTTCTCATCGGGCATTAGGTCAGCAACGGTGCTGAAGTCAACTTTGCTCACGCGCGGCGCTTCCTCTTTGAACTTTTTCTTAAATTCGTCTGCCAAGTGCTGACCGTGATCATGTAAATCTTTACAAAGAAGATTGCTGAAGAAGATCCCGTCGTTGGTTTGATTGTAGATCGCCTCAACTGACCCGGGGTACTCAAGGTTGATGTGACCATTCCCGTAGGGGAAGCCAAAGTACTGAGGCGTGAGATTCCGATTGTCGTGAGCAAACTCGGTTTTGTATCTCTCAATCAAGGCATTTCGCTTTTCCACTGACCCGTCAAGACTTTGTGCTGTTTGAGCAAGCGTCATCACCAAGTTCAAGGGTCGTCCAACTAGCGACAGACGCTCAAAAACTACAGCTCGTAAAATATCGGTTGGAAGTGAGCCCGTTTGAAGAGACTGAAGGTCTGCTTGAAAGACAAATTCCACATCGTCTTGAATTTCACCATTTTTTCGTTTTCTTTGGAACTCTAGTGCTGCGGCCTTTTGAGCATCAAATCGTGTCTTCAGGTCCTTGACATGCTGCTTCTTTAGAGCAACCAGGGTGTTGCAGATTCCAAAAGCGATAGCAATTGCAGCATTCGTGTTCCGAATCTCGAGTAGCAGTTCTTCGCGATGTTTGCCTCGCTCCACGATTCGCTGAGCAGCAACTGCACCAGCGAATGCGCCAGCAAGTGAACCTATGAGCGCTGTAGCAAAGGCCGAGTTCGCTAAACTCTTGGCAGCTTCCCAAGTCGCGAAATTAGCTACGGATGAGCACAGGTTGGTGAACGATTGTGCGAGTTCGCTTGTGGCCAAATGTCCTCCTAGACTGTTTGTGAGCTGTGCATCATGGTTGATCTGACGTACAACCAATGATTATATAGTTTCTGGATATCTACATAAATTTACCTGATCCAGTTGTCATTTAACAAGAAAAATCTTCATTTTCTATAATTCCCTAACCGGTTATCATGCATTTTGTAATGATAGCCGGAAAAAGGGGAATTCTTCATGTTTGATATTCCAGTGGATCAGAGGGCGGATGAAAGTTTTATTTGCAAATTACTATCAACGTAACTATTAATACTAATTACTTAACTTTTGATCTTCTCCTGCCAGACCCTTGCCTTGTCCATTATTTCTGCTTCATCCATTGTTGTCGGTTTTCCATTCTCAACTAAAATCTTTCCATTCACCATTACTGTCTCAATATCAGAAGGACGCATGCAGTAAGTTATGTGTGAATAAATATCGTATATCGGGAGCAGGTGGGGCTGATCAAGATCGGCTATGACAAGGTCCGCTCTTTTACCGGGCTTTATGGAGCCTATTTTATCTCCGAGTCCGAGTATCTCCGCGCCGTACCTCGTTGCCATCAAAAGCGCTGTTTTACTGTCAAGGACTGTCGGGTCTCCAGAGACAGCTTTATGGACTTTTGCAGCTGTCGACATTTCACCCAGAATGCTCAGGTCATTATTGCTTGCAGCGCCGTCGGTGCCGAGACCGATCTTAATGCCAGCCTTCAGCATTTTAGCTACCGGAGCAAATCCTGAGGCGAGCTTTAGATTACTTTCAATACAATGAGCTACGCCCACTTTTCTCCTGGCGAGAAGTTCAATTTCATTATCAGTAAGCCAAACACAGTGCGCTGCCGACAACCGCTCTGAAAGAAGCCCCATGCCTTCAAGATATTCAACAGGTGTTTTACCGTAACGTCGCTGGCATTCTCCGACCTCAAACTGCGTTTCGGCAAGATGTGTATGTATCGGGACATTATATTTCTCAGATATATCATTGGACCTTTTGTAATTATCAGGGCCGCAGGTGTAGGTTGCATGAGGCGCAATGCAGGGGTAAACAAGCTCACTGCCTTTCCAGTTATTTATATGTCTTTCGGCGTTTGTGAAATAATCTTCGACTGACGCAGCGTATCCGGTGAACGGGAAATCGATCACCCCTGCGCCCAATACCCCTCTCATGCCGATCTTTTCAAGCTTCTTACCGGCAGCGTTCTGGAAGAAGTACATGTCAGTGTAAGTTGTGACCCCGGCCTTAAGCATTTCGAGGCAGGCGAGCTCAACGGCATCGCCCACAAATTCTTCACTCATCCATTTCCCTTCAGCAGGCCAGATATGGTTCTGCAGCCAGTCCATTAACGGCAGGTCGTCCGCAAGTCCCCTGAAATATACCATTGCCGCATGAGTGTGAGTGTTTATTAAACCGGGGAATACCGCCTTATTCTTTCCGCTTAATAAATTTTCAGAGGTGTATTGTTTAGAAATATCAGAAAACGTCCCGGTATCAATAATATCGCTTCCGGTGACTGCTACTGCCCCGTCTTTAATAACTGAAAGGTCCCCTTCCATTGTGAGAAGGAAATCGGCTCTAATTATGTAGTCAACGTTTTGCATGGTTTTCCTTTGTTGGTCATTCCCGCGAAAACAGCAGGGCAGGTTTAAAACCTGCCCTTACATAAATTTTTACCATTACGCCATTTCGATCAATTTCTCTGCAATCTGTACGGCATTAAGCGCAGCGCCTTTTCTCAGGTTATCAGCGGCTATCCACATATTGATGCCGTTCTCAATTGTGTTATCCTCTCTTATCCTGCCTGCATATACTTCATCTTTTCCTACGCATAAAGTGGGAAGCGGATATACATTTTTTTCAGGCACGTCGTAAACAATGACGCCAGGCGCTTTGGACAGCAGGTCCCTTACGTCATTTGCAGAGAGTTTGTTTTCCGTTTCGATATTGAGTGCTTCTGAATGCCCCCTGAAGACCGGCACTCTGACTGTAGTAGCAGTGACTTTTATTGAATTATCACCCATGATCTTTTTGGTTTCGTTTACCATCTTGATCTCTTCTTTTGTATAACCATCGTCCATAAACTTGTCTATTTGAGGAAGACAGTTGAAGGCGATCTGATGAGGATAAACAAGCGGGCTGATCTCTTTAAAGTTGAGTAAATCCGAAGTCTGGTTTAAAAGCTCATCCATAGCCTTTTTACCGGTACCTGAAACAGACTGGAATGTTGTAACAACAACTCTCTTTATCTTTGCCGCATCATGGATCGGTTTAAGAACAACGACCATCTGTATGGTAGAACAGTTTGGATTTGCGATTATTCCTTTGTGCCATTTCAGATCATGCGGATTTACTTCCGGGACCACCAACGGCACTTCAGGGTCCATCCTCCAGGCGCTTGAATTATCAACGACAACGCAACCCGCCTTTGCAGCAAATGGAGCGTAGTGCAGGCTTCTTTCTGCCCCGGCAGAGAAAAGGGCGATATCGATTCCTTTAAAAACATTTTCAGTCAGTATCTCTACGGTCACGGATTTATCGTGGAAGTTCATGATCTTGCCTTCAGAACGTTCAGACGCAAAAAGCCTGAGTTTTTCGACCGGGAAATTCCTTTCCTCAAGGACTGCAACCATTTCATGTCCAACCGCACCGGTTGCACCGACAACGGCGACCACATACTTTTCTTTTTTCTTTAACATGTTGACTCCTGTATCTTATGAAATATATTTTGCTACAAGGTCTCCTACTTCTGTTGTAGTAAGCCCCATTTGTCCTGCTGCCAGACTCTTCAGATGTTTTCCGGTAACCTTTATTACCGCATCTTCAACGGCTTTCCCGGCTTTTTCCTCGCCGAGATGCTCAAGCAGCATACCTCCTGCGCAGATGGCAGCAAGCGGATTTATCATGTTTTTACCTTTATACTTTGGCGCAGAGCCTCCGATCGGTTCGAACATTGATACGCCCTCGGGATTTATATTCCCTCCCGCTGCAATTCCCATCCCTCCCTGGATCATGGCGCCAAGGTCTGTGATAATGTCTCCAAACATATTGTCTGTCACGATCACGTCAAACCATTCAGGATTCTTCACAAACCACATCGTGATCGCATCTACATGGGCGTAATCCGGCTTTATGTCCGGATACTCTTTTGCAACTTCATAGAAGGCCCTCTCCCACAGATCAAAGGCAAAGGTCAGGACATTTGTCTTTCCGCAGAGCGTGAGCTTGTTCATCTTTTTTCTCTTTTTGCAATATTCAAAGGCAAAGCGTATACAGCGCTCAACCCCTTTCCTTGTATTTATTGATTCCTGAACGGCTACCTCATCAGGAGTACCTTTCTTAAGCACTCCCCCAGCGCCGGCATAGAGGCCTTCTGTGTTTTCACGTACTACAACGAAGTCTATATGCTCAGGCCCCTTATCTTTTAAAGGACAGTCTATTCCGGGATAGAGCTTTACAGGCCTGAGATTTATATACTGATCGAGTTCAAATCTCAGTCTTAACAGGACACCTTTTTCCAGTATCCCGGGCTTAACATCCGGATGTCCTATGGCGCCGAGGTACATGGCGTCATATTTTTTAAATTCTTCAACGGCTCCGTCAGGCAGTGTTTCACCGGTCTTTAAATACCTTTCGCCTCCAAAATCAAAGTGTGTCAAATTAAGTTTAAAACCAAATTTTCCTGAAGCGGTTTGCAGCACCTTTAATCCTTCCGCAATAACTTCAGGCCCTGTCCCGTCACCCGGTATGACTGCAATATTGTACGTTTTTGACATAATTAGTTTTTCTCCTTTTTTCTAATCCCTATCCCCTAACAGTTAATCCCTATCTTTTAAAATAGTCCCAACGGGATTTGAACCCGTGTCTTAGCCTTGAGAGGGCTATGTCCTGGGCCTCTAGACGATGGGACCAAAAAGCTGTCAGCAATTAGCTGTCAGCGATCAGCAAAAAAAGAAAAAAACAAAAAAAATTTCAGGCTGAAAGCTGATAGCTAATCGCTGATAGCTGTTTTTTGGCTGGGGAGAGAGGATTCGAACCCCTATAAGCAGATTCAGAGCCTGCCGTCCTGCCATTGGACGACTCCCCAATTTTTTATTGGTTAAATTATTCGTTTATATTACCCGTTTTAAAAATCTCCGTCAATATACTGAGAAAAATTAATAATTATTCATTTTTAATTATTCATTGAAATCTGATGGGTTAAAATATATTTTCAGAATGATCAGATTATGTTAAGATATCTTACTATTTTTTCTAAAATTGAAAGGGAGACAATATGAAGAGAATACTCGTTACGGGCGGTGCGGGATTTCTCGGCTCGCATCTTTGCGGCAGACTGCTTAAGGAAGGGCAAGAAGTCATATGTGTTGATAATTTCTACACGGGCCGACGTTCAAATATCTCAGATTTTTTCAATAATCCCAGGTTTGAGGTGATCAGACATGATATTTGTTTCCCTTTTTATGCTGAAGTAGATGAAATATATAACCTTGCCTGTCCCGCTTCACCTATCCATTATCAGTTTGACCCGGTCCAGACAACAAAGACGTCGGTTCATGGGGCCATTAATATGCTTGGACTTGCAAAGAGAATTAAAGCAAAGATCTTTCAGGCGTCAACTTCCGAAGTCTATGGTGATCCAAAAGTTCATCCACAACCGGAAGCTTACTGGGGTAATGTAAATCCCATTGGTTATCGTTCATGCTACGATGAAGGCAAAAGGTGCGCTGAGACCCTTTTCTTCGATTATTACCGCCAGCATAAACTGAAAATAAAGGTTGCGAGGATATTTAATACTTACGGGCCCCAAATGCATCCTAATGACGGCCGTGTTGTAAGTAACTTTATTATGCAGGCCTTGCAGGGAGAGTCCATTACCGTCTACGGCGATGGAAGTCAGACAAGGAGTTTTTGCTATGTGGATGATCTGATCGAGGGGTTCATAAGATTCATGAAATCTCCTGATGATTTTACAGGTCCGGTCAATCTCGGAAATCCGGATGAATTCACAATACTTGAGCTTGCTGAAAAGGTTATCAAATTGACCCGGTCCAGATCTAAAATAATTTACAAGCCGCTGCCGCATGATGACCCCATTCAGCGTCAACCCAATATAAAGCTTGCCAGGAACAAATTCAAATGGGAGCCTAAAGTTAAACTTGAAGACGGATTGAAGGAGACAATAAAATATTTCAGAAAATTAAAAGCGTTAATGTAAAATATGTTTTTTCCGGGAATGACACGCATTAAACAAATATTGCAACCCGTAACTGAAGGGTTAAATACAGTTATGATTTATTGTTTGAATATTTATGCTGTTATGATAATATGTATCACATATCAGAAATGCTGAATTAGATGCGGAGCACAACCAGCTAAGTTGTAAGTAAACTTTTAAACAGGGCCTGCATGAAGCAGCCCGGATGCTTATGGAGGTAGATATGAAAGCACTTGTTGAATTAATTGCAAAGTCTCTGGTAGATAAGCCTGAGGAGGTTGTAGTATCTGAGATTGATGGAGAAAGGACCATTGTCTTTGAACTGCGTGTTGCTACAAGTGATATCGGGAAAGTCATTGGCAAACAGGGAAATACAGCAAGAGCAATAAGGACCATACTGAGCGCAGCCGGATCCAAGCTCGGCAAGCGTTGTGTCCTTGAAATATTGGAATAGGCTGAAAAAAAACTAATTCGTTTTAGGGCTGACAGGCAGAAAACATCCTGAATACATTTATGGAGTTAATGCTCCATAAGTTTGTTATGTATATCTAAAGTTGCGTTCAAATCTCTTTTCCGGTTAAGAGATTTAGCAGTTGACATTCCCACCGTATGTGATAAAATCTCTTTATTTAACCATTCCGGATATCGGAATTGCATAGTCTGATTTTTTTATTGGAAAGGCGCTGTATGACCTTCATCTGAGGGCTTAGTTGGAGAATAACTTGAAGGGAGAATAAAACAGTAATGATTACCGGTAAAGAAAATTTGTTGCAGGCGCTTATTGAAGTTTTTCTTATGGAAAAAGGTACAAATGAGTTTTATAATGATGCTTCAGGGAAAGCGAGCCACAGTGATGCTAAAAATATATTCAGGGAACTTGCGGATTGGGAAAAAAAACACATGGATTTTATTCAGTATTTATATCAGTCAATTAACGAAGAACAGGGTATAAAAAGTTTTGAGGAATTTAATAACAGAACAGGAGCGCCATTTACAGAAGCAGGGATCCCTGTAAAAAACCTTGAGGCAAGAATTGAAAAATATACAGTTAAGGATGAAATGGGGGCTCTGACATTAGCTATGGAAATAGAAGGCAAGGCCTACAATCTTTATCATAAAATGCATCAAAATGCTGAAGACACCAATGCAAAAGTTGTTTTTAAAGAAATGATGGAGCAGGAAGTTAAACACGTTGAGTATCTTAAGAAATTAAGACTAAAACTGGTAAAAATTTACCAATAAAACAGTCAGTAGCTATCAGCTTACTGCTATTGGCTCAAAACAAAGGGGTTAAAAATGAATGCAATTGAAATAGCCAAAAAAATGGAGACAGACGCTATAAGGTTTTACACTGAAGCGGCAGGCAAGACGCAATATCCTGCCGGTAAAAAGATGTTCGAGACTGTAGTCGTAGATGAAAAACGTCACCTCGAAATAGTCAATAAGCTGCTGCAGGGACTGGAAATTCATATGGAAGATGTTTACCCCATGATTAACATTAAAACAGTTTTTGAGACCATGAAAGACAAAATGATGGAGAAAGTTCAGGCTACTGTAGACGAACTGGAGGCATTCAAGATCGCCATGCAGATGGAAAAAGAAGGTATCGATTTTTACAGAAAACTTTTGACAGAAGCAAAAACAGAGAAGGAAAAGACACTTTTTCAGAAGCTGATAAAGGAAGAAGAACAGCATTTCGCCATCTTTGAAAATACATATAATTTTTTAATGGATACAGGGAACTGGTTCATGTGGGATGAGCACAGCATAGTGGAAGGCTGAACACCGTGGGTGTGATTAAACAAAAGCTGATAGCTGACAGCTATTTAAGGAGGTTAAATGGGTTACACAAATGTTGCTTTGAAGGACAGGATAATGGAAATGCATCCGGAGATTGAAGAGCATGGCATCTCTCTCAGTCTTGATTTTAACCGTCAATTAAAAACATATGATATTAAACTTGAAAAAAATTCTCACAGACTTGTAACGCACCTTGAGAAAAAAGACGCCGATGAATGCATGGACGGGATAAAATGTATTTCCCTTGCTGTTCGGATAAGTGAATTTACAAGAAACTTTAAGGAAAAATAAGTTAAATAGGTAGGAGAAGGTGAAAAAGATACTGATTGCAATTATGATATCGTCATTGGTTTTAACGGGAATATCTCTTTATGCCGACGAGGCAACGAAAGTGGATGCAAAAGCCCTGTTTGAGAAAAAATGCAGTCAATGTCATAGCGCTGACAGACCTAAATCAAAGAAAAAAACAGCGGCGGAATGGGAAAGCACAGTTGCAAGAATGCAGAAAAACGGCTGTCCCGTAACAGACGAAGAAGCGAAGATCATTGTTGATTATTTAGCCAGGACTTATGGGAAATAATTATTGTCAATTCCATGGACTTGGCAATTTACTCAACAGCAAGTATAATGTTATTAAAGAGATACGGCAGCATTGATAAATAACAAACAAACTATAATAATTTAAAGGCAAGAAACCCTGTAAATATTATAGAATCAGAAGGAGGGGTAAAATGAAAAAAGGTGTTGAGAAAAAGGCTTACAGCGCTGTTGCTGCGCCTGTGAAAAAGACATTGACTGTCAAAACTAAAATAATCGCTGAGACAAAAAGCCTGAAAAAGCAGTATTTGAAATCAGATAATAAGTGCAAGGTTACTTTCAGACTGCCTAAAGAAGCGGCTAACGGCGCTCAGGTTGTTACCATTGTCGGTGATTTTAATAACTGGAACCTGACCGAAAGCAAGATGAAAAAACTGAAGAACGGCGATTATACTTTAACTCTGGACCTTGCATGTAACAGGGAATACAGATTCAGATATCTTGTTGACGCCAACCGTTGGGAAAATGACTGGTTTGCCGAAAGATATATTCCAAATGAATTTGGGACTGAAGATTCAGTAGTTGTTGTATGAATGAACAGGCTTTCTAAAGAAAGATCAGCCTACCTGAAACATGCTGCCGATCAAATAATAGACTGATATCCCTATCACTGCCGGATAACGCAGTGATAGGGATATCTTTTTGGAATTTCACGCTCAAAGAAAAATGAATATGTAAAATCATAAGATCAGGAGGAAGATATGAAAAAATTCTCAGTTCGTGAAGTTGTTGAACAGGCTGTACAGACGGAGAAACTCGGTTATGATTTTTACTCAAGTATGTCAAAGAAATTTACTAAAGAAAGTAAGTTGAAAAACCTGTTTGATGCGCTCGCAGTAATGGAACAGCAGCATGAAAATTTATTTCTTGAACTCAGAGATAAAGAGGAAGATCACAATATTGAGAATCCCGAAGAGGTCTCAGCATACTTAAGGGCGATAGTTGAGTCGGAATTTTTCCTCGGAAAGAATAAATCCCTCCCTGCGCTTGAGCATCTGAAATCAGTAAATGATGCGGTCCATTTCGCACTTGGCTTTGAGAGAGAAACCCTGCTTTACTACTATGGCTTAAAAGATGTTATTGGAGATGACGAGGTATTAAGCGAGATAATAAACGAAGAGAAGAGCCATATCAGATGGCTGAGTGAATTTAGAAGAAAATCCCCCCTTTAGAAAAGGGGGGCGAGGGGGGATTTTAGAAAACAGCAGATAAAAAATCTCCCCTAACCCCTCTTTTTCAAAGAGGGGAATTCAAGACAATGATTTTATTCACATGGACTACTCAATCAAAATAGGCGGTGAGGCAGGGCAGGGGCTTCAGACAATCGGAGACACTCTTGCGCACCTGTTTGCAAAATCAGGCTTTCATGTCTTTACCCATCAGGATTATGAATCCCGCATAAGGGGCGGGCATAATTTTTATCAGGTCAGATTCTCTGACAAACCTGTTACGGCATCAAGAGACGTGATTGACATAGTGGTCGCACTTGACAGGGAGAGCATAACTCAGCATGAAAAAGAACTTACGGAAAAAGGGATTATTATTTATGATTCATCAGCATTCAAACAGAAGCACGAAGCTCCCTGTTTTCTGGATATTCCTTTTGAAAGCATAGCGGTTGAACATGGCGGCAGCAAGATAATGTCAAATACTGTTGCTACAGGAGCGGTTCTGGGGATGCTCAGCATGGATCTGAACCCGCTGTTTGAAATAATCGGAAATACATTCGGCAAAAAGGGGGAAGATGTTGTTCAGGGCAATATTAATGCTGCGATGGCAGGATATGATCATGCGGTTAAACATTGTAAGAGATGTTCATTTTCAGTAGGGGCAATTCATGAATTGCCCCTACGACGCCAAATGCTGATCTCAGGCAATGAAGCGCTGGCCCTTGGCGCTATTGCATCAGGTGTTAAGTTTTATTCTGCATATCCAATGACTCCTTCAACCGGGATCATGAATTATATTGCTGACAAGGAAGAGGAATACGGTATTATCGTGGAACAGGCTGAGGATGAGATATCGGCGATCAATATGGCTCTCGGGGCTTCTTTTACCGGTGTAAGAGCCATGACAGGGACATCAGGAGGCGGATTCGCGCTTATGGTGGAAGGTCTTTCCCTTGCAGGTATGACCGAGACGCCGATTGTTATTGCGCTTGGTCAAAGACCGGGTCCGGCAACCGGGTTACCTACAAGGACAGAGCAGGGAGATCTGCAATTTGCTCTCTATACAGCGCATGGTGAATTTCCAAGAGTTATATTTGCACCCGGAACGCCTGAACAGGCGTTCTTTCTTACAAACAAGGCATTTGATCTATCCGAGAGATATCAAATACCGGTCATAATCATGACTGACCAGTATCTCGCCGATACCCAATGGACCTTTAATAATTTTGATTTGAACAAGATTAAATATACTGACTACAGGTTGAGAGGAGATGCTTTTAAAAATCTCTCTGAATATAAACGTCATGCATTTACACAAACCGGAGTAAGTCCCCTCGGAGTTCCAGGAGATGCAAAACATCTTGTTGTTACTGACAGTGACGAGCATGACGAGGAAGGACATATTGTAGAAGATGCAGAAACAAGGATAAAGATGATGGATAAAAGGCTGTTCAGAAAACTTCCTCTGATCAAACAGGAGATAGAGCCGCCTGTTTTATACGGAAGCAGTAATCCGGATGTAGTACTTGTTGGATGGGGTTCTACGTACGGTGTGATAAAAGAGGTAATAGATATTATTTTACAGAATCCCCCTATATCCCCCTTTTCCAAAGGGGGAATTAATTCCCCTCTATCAAGAGGGGTTAGGGGTGTGTTCCCCTCTTTGGAAAAGAGGGGCGAGGGGAGATTTTTGTACGAAAAAATTGCTATGCTTCATTTCAGTGAGATTTATCCATTTCCTTCAATAGAAAAATTTAATTATCTTGATATTCTTAATAATGCAACGGCATCTATCTGCATAGAAAACAACGCAACAAGCCAGTTTGCACAGCTTATGAAGGCAGAGACAGAATATAACTTCAAGTATAGGATTAATAAATATGACGGAAGGCCTTTTACAACTGATGAATTATTAAAAGAGATCATAACTGTGGTTAAATCAGTTTAATTGGTTGAGTTAGTTAACCAATAGAACCAATAGAACCAATAAAACAAATATAACTAATAAAACCTGTATTTATTGGAGATACAATATGTCGACATTAAAAGACTATAGAGGGCAAGAACCTGCCTGGTGTCCGGGGTGCGGGAATTACAGCATCCTTAAAGCATTCAAAGATGCAATGATCGAGATGAACATGGAGCCGCATCAGTTTGTCATTGTATCAGGGATAGGACAGGCGGCTAAATTCCCGCATTACGTCAAATGTAATACCTTCAACGGCCTTCACGGCAGGGCGCTTCCTGTTGCGACCGGGATAAGACTTGCTAATCACGAGATGCCTGTTATGGTCTTTACAGGAGACGGGGACTGTTACGGGGAAGGGGGAAACCATCTGGTCCATGCAATGAGGAGAAACATTAATGTGAAACTTTTTGTTCACGATAACCAGATATACGGCCTTACAAAAGGGCAGGCGTCTCCGACAAGCATGGAGGGGATGAAGACCAGGAACCAGCCTTTCGGCGTTTTCTCCGAGCAGCTTAATCCAATGGCAATGGCTGTAGCCCTTGACTGCAGTTTTGTGGCAAGAGGTTTTACCGGTGAAATGAAACATTTAACATGGCTGATAAAAGAAGCGGCAAAACATAAAGGGTTTTCACTGGTTGATATTTTGCAGCCGTGTGTAACTTTTAACAAAATTAATACGTATGACTGGTATAAGCAGAGAGTTTATCAAATTGAGCCTGAATACAATCCTGAGGACAGGATCGCTGCATTCAAAAAAGCCCTCGAATGGGGAGACCGTATTCCTCTTGGGATAATTTACAGAAATTCCCGGCAGATTTTAGAAGAGAGGATACCTGTTATTAAGGATAAAACTCTTGTTCAGCAGTCCTTTGATCCATCAAAAATAGAAACTACATTAAAAGAATTTTATTAAATAAATGACATCTTTGTAGCGTTAGAGGGTGAAATGCATTAGCAGCAAACACCGCATAATACGTATAACGATGTTAATTTTGAGTTAAAACATGGAAGAATTCTATACCGGAAGGGTAGTTTATCATAATATTTTCGGGACCGGCAAAGTTGTGCGTGTAGAAGGGGATCGCCTAATTGTCAACTTTATTACAGCCGGCGTTAAGTACTTTTCAGAAGCAGAAGCGGAGACCGAATTGTCCGATCCTCCGCCTCAACAGGAACAAAATTTACAGGAGCAAGCAATGGATTTAAATATATTGAAAGAAACCATCCGTGAGATCCTCATTGAAGAAGGTTTGGCCGGTATGATCCCCCTTGCAGACAAATGGAATGGAGGAGAGTTGATCATGAAGCCCGGTAAACCGGGAATGCAGGAAAAGTCGGTTCCCATTGATGTCTTTTTCCACAAGATAGTAATGGTCCGCAATCAGCTCCGTGTTCTTGAACAGAACATCAATGGTTCCGGGAAACTTACAGACAGTGAAAAGGTAAATATCCAGCAGTATATCACCCGCTGTTACGGTTCTTTAACAACATTCAATGTGTTGTTCAGCGACAAAAACGACTGGTTTGTAGGGGCAAAGAAGGATTAAGTCACTTACAAGCAGAAGGGGCAAATATCTTTAAGAAGATAATCCGCACCTATGGTGATTTTCAGGTCTTATCCTGCGATCGAAATAATATCTGCTTATCAATAGTTATGAACTCGTCTGACAGACGATTGACTTTTCATATATTTTTGATAGAATTCCATTACAAGTTCGAGGAGGTTATTATTTTAAATATATATAAATAGGCAGCGGAGGAGATCATGAGCAAAGAAACAAGAGAGGCATATATAGAAAAACTGGAGGCAAAACTCAGGGAATGGTCCGCTGAGATCGACAAATTGAAGGCAAAAGCGGAACGTTCAGAGGTAAAGATCAAGGAAGAATACCATAAAAGGATCGAGGACCTGCGAGCAAGGAGAGAAGATATCAAAAAGAGAATCCAGAAGCTGAAGGAAGCAGGCGGGGAGACCTGGGAGGAACTCAAGTCCGGCACCGAGAAAGCATGGCAGGAAATGAAAGCCGCAATTGAGAAAACAGCATCAAAATTCAAGCAGAAAACAGGTGGGGAATAGGTATTTTTTAAACTCGCCTAAAAAACTACTGCACATTGCCGGAAGGACAGGCGAAAAGATTAAGAAAGTATTTTTAATTTCATGAGTATGTTCCTGTGTATCCCAACGAACAAATAAAATGTGAAATTCTGTCCTGGGCAAGGGCCGTAAAGTTTGCCAAAAGCCTGTCGGGTCTCGTAAAGTACTCCGATTACAAAATCGATATTGCAGTGGCCATTGCGAGGGGCGGATTCGTTCCCGCCAGAATACTCTGCGACTATCTCTCGATCAGGAATTTGACTGCGATAAAGGTAGAACACTGGGGAGTTGCCGCTACAGAAACAGAAAAAGCAGTCCTGAAATATCCTTTAAATGCTGACATAAAAGATAAGAATGTCCTGCTTGTCGATGATATAACCGACACAGGCGACACCCTCAGGGTCTCCATTGAGTATCTGAAGAGCTTTGGACCAAAAGAGATCAGGACCGCGGTGCTCATACATAAAACATGTTCGGTTGTCACTCCTGATTACTTTGTCAGAAAGGTCGAAAAATGGAAATGGATTATTTTCCCGTGGCATATATGGGAAGATTTGACAGGTTTTGTTAAGAAGATAGCAGATTCGGGAATTCATGATGAAGAGGGCATTAGACACGAGCTTAAGCAGCAATACAATATTAAGGTCAACATTGATGACGTTAGAGAGGTTCTATCAGAGGTAAAAAAGATATAACCAACTGCCAGGAGGTGGTGTATGCTAAAAAAAGAATTAGAGAGAGAAGTAGATCCGCAATGGATAGCTAAAAATGAACCGGAAAGTTAAGGTGCTTCCGGTTGGAAAGCTGCCTGCGGAGATTCTTAAAAAATTATTGGGGCTTTATACCTCAACAGATCACGGAGTTGTTATCGGCCCTTCAATAGGAGAAGACGCTGCCGCCATCGATTTTGGAGATTTATATCTGCTTGTGACAACGGATCCCGTTACATTCGTGACCGAGGACATCGGGACCTATACAATATTTATCAATGCAAATGATATAGCAACAATGGGAGGGATACCGAGGTGGTTTCTCGCAACAATTCTCCTCCCGGAAAAACAGACAACACAGGATCTTGCAGAAAATATTTTTCATCAATTGTCAGCAGCCTGCAAAAAAATGGATGTTTCATTCTGCGGCGGACACACGGAAATCACAGCCGGGATAAACCGGCCTATTGTAATAGGCATGATGATTGGCGAGGTTGAAAAAAACAATCTCATAACAACCAAGGGAGCGAGGGAAGGTGATGACATCATTTTAACCAAGGCGATAGCCATAGAGGGGACTTCAATAATTGCACGGGAAAAAAGGAATGAACTCATTGGAAAATTTGGTGAAGGATTTGTAAATACCTGCAGGAGGTTTACGGAAGAACCGGGAATAAGTGTTCTCAGGGATGCTCAAGTAGCAATAGCACATGGCGAAATTCACTCCATGCATGATCCTACCGAAGGAGGGTTGGCAACCGGACTCTTTGAGGTTGCAAGTGCTGCAGACGTGGGACTGATTGTAGAAGAAGAATGTATTGCTGTTTTGCCGGAGTGCCGGATACTCTGCAGGCACTATGGATTGGATCCCATCGGTCTTATAGCATCAGGGTCATTGCTTATTACAATCAATCCTCGCGACACTGCAAAAGTTTTAGGGGCATTAAGAAATAACGGCGTACCTGCCGCAAAGATAGGAAGAATCTTGCCAAAAGAACATGGCCTGAAGATAAAGAAGCGCAATGAGGTTTTAGAACTGCCTGCTTTTGACAGGGATGAGATAACAAAGATATTTGATTGATTACTGTCATTCCGGACATACTCAGACATAATTGCATCCCTTAGTTCAAAATTTATAACCTCTATAATGACCTGTCAATCATTTTTTCACTCCAACACTTAGATTTTTATATAGACAAATATGCGTTGCATGGTTCCTTTCTTCAATATTCCGGGTTAAAATATTATTATGAGAAAAGAAATGTCTATTGAAGATTTTATAAAAGGTATTCCCAAGGCTGAACTGCATCTTCATATCGAGGGTACTTTTGAGCCTGAATTAATGTTTAAAATTGCCAGAAGGAATAATATCCGGATCAAGTATAAATCCGTAGAAGAGATCAGAGAGGCTTACAAATTTAGTAATTTACAGGATTTCCTTAATATATATTATGAAGGGGCCGGCATATTGACCGAAGAAGAGGACTTTTATGATTTGACGATGGCATATCTTGAAAAGGCCGCTTCACAAAATGT
>JAGVGM010000162.1 GCA_020057065.1 Thermodesulfovibrionia bacterium | reverse complement strand
CTTCATTAGTGGCTCCTTTCTTTTTTGTTTTCCGTTCCGTGGATTATACCCCACGGGGGAGCCACTTATTATTTTCAACTAACTTTAGTTTAACCTCTTCCTTTATCTTAGATCTCGTAAAAAAGCTGTTATTCGTCATTCCCGAGGTCTTTATCTGAAATCCAGCATTGTGAATTTCTGGAAACCCGATAGAGCTTGCCCTCAAATGTCGTAATCGGGGTGGCGGGTATGACAACAAAAGTAAATTCCTTGATACTTTTGCAAGAAACACTTCAGTTGTAAATTTTACTCTGGTAATTCGAGGCGACTCTGGATATTACCGTCCTTATTTTCCCGCTTTTGTCTCTAGGTATTTCCGGCAATATCTCTATTTCAAGCTTGAGGCCTTTATTGGTGATACCGTCGATCTCGTTTTTTATCAATTCAGGAGTCCGCTCATTAAATCTTTCTCCTTTAACAAGCTGGATAACCATCATGCTCTCATCTTCCTGGATCATTCTGTATTGCGCGACATCGTGAAAGCCCTGCATAATAATTACAAGAAAACATGATGCAATGATCGTTCCATCGGATAGTATGATGAAGTCGTTGGCCCTTCCATTTATCTTTTTCATTAACGGCAGGGTCCTTCCGCATGCACATGTCTCATCTGAGGGCACACATAGATCGCCGACATCGTACCTGATCAACGGCATGGTATATCCATAAAGACTGGTGCACAAAAGTCTCCCCTCTTCTCCCGGCCTTACCGGTTTATTTTCACTGTCAAGAAATTCTGTTATCACTATATCGCTGTTAATATGATAGCCGCTGTGCTCAGGGCACTCCCACGCAATATCTCCAATTTCAACAAGCCCGAGGATATCGTACACCTCCGTATTCATCGCGGATTTAATTAGCGCCCTTTGTCTTGGCTCCAATAATTCTGCTGAAGAAAAAACAGCTTTAGGTTTTATACTGTTGTTCCCCTTATCCTTGATCAAATGTGCAAGAAGGGTCAGGTTTGACGGATAGCCGTAAATAATATCAGGCCTGATCTGTTCGAGCGCGTTCTTGTGAACCTCAGGATAGTCAAAGACGGACAAATAATAGCGTCTTAAAATTCCAAATTGTTGAAACCATAATTTATCCTTTGGAAAACGGTGCGGGTTTATGATATAAGCTGTTTTGTCTGTAATCCTAAAACCTGCTGCCCTCAATATCCGCAGATTGAGCAGGACCTGAAGATCTCTTTCCTGCGGGCTGAAGAAAAATTTAAGAGGCATTCCTGTGGAGCCGCTCGTATATTTGATAACACAGCTTTCCGGTCTTGTGCCTTTGGAAAGGATATCCTGCGGTTCTATCCTCTTGAGGTCTTCTTTTGAGGTTACAGGGATTTTGTAAAGATCTCCTGCGTCTTTTATATCATCAGGAGTTATTCGGTTCTTATCAAAAATTTCCCTGTAATATTTAACATTGTCGTATGCGTGTCTGACTACTGATCTCAGTTTTACGCTCTGCAGATCCTCAAGCCTCTCTTTGCTCAGGTACTGGGTTTTCTCTAAATTTCTGAGGGTGCGGACTGAATCCAGAATCATGTTTTAGTAATCCCGTCTTTTTACTGCCAGATGAAGGTCAATGTTCCTTTTTAAATAGAAAGGAATGTTCCTGCAGGATTGATAGAAACTCCTTTTCATGATTGAGGGATAAGAGAAAAAATCATCAAGCAGTTTCCAGTAACCGTTCTTTAGAGCTTCAGGGGTCATCTGTTTGGGTGTAAATATGACATTGCCCTGAACATATTTAGACCAATCCCTGTAAATGATCCTTCCTTCTTCTTCAATACGCTCAGCCAGCTTCGTTCCAGGATACGGTATGGGCGTGTTGAGAACTAAATAAAAAGCTCTGTTATTCATGAGAAATTTCCTGGTTTTTTCAAAAACGCCTTCATCATCATTGTCCAGACCCACTATCATGTTGAGTACAAGGCCTATCCCGCTTTTCCGGATGGTTTTAAGCAGCTTTGGAAATTCAGCTACCTTGTTCCATGACTTTTCCACTGTCTGCAGATTTTCCTGGTCCACGCTCTCCACGCCGATGCCCATAAAGTAGCAGCCGCTCTGAGCTGCAAGTTTGCAAAGCTCGGGGTCACGCCCGATATTGGTTGTGCATTGCCCTATCCATCTTATCTTCAGGGGAATAAGGGCCTTGAACAGCTCTCTCGAATATTTTTTGTGGGCGGTAATATTGTCATCTATGAAAATAAAGTTTTTTGCGCCGGACGCCTTTATCTCTTCAACAACATTTTCAACAGGTCTGAAGCGGTAGCTTTTCCCGTAAAATTTTGAGACCGAGCAAAAATCGCAGTTATGCGGACAACCTCTTGAGGCCTGAACAGGAGTAAACGGCAGCGTGTATTCTTTCACGTTTAAGAGATCAAACCTCGGCCTCGGCAAATCTATCAGGCTATGAAATGTGTCCGATTTGTAAAACTGTTTGAGATTTCCTGATTTAAAATCTGCAAGCAGATTCCCCCATACATTCTCGGCCTCTCCGAGTACTATCGCATCAGCGTGCAGGATTGCCTCATCAGGAAGCGCGGTAGCGTGTATACCGCCCATCACAACTTTTCTGCCTTTCTGCCTGAAGAGGTCCGCTATCTGGTACGCCCTCGGCGCCTGGCTTGTATAGGAGGTGATGCCAACAAGGTCATAGTTGCCGTTATAATTTATCTCCTCCACCCTGTCGTCAACAATCTCCACATCAATCCCCGGCGGTGTAAGCGCAGCAAGATATGGAAGGGCCATGCTCCGGTTAAAATGCCTCTTCCATTTTTCTATTGTGCCGTTATTTTTTATTCTTGATGGTTGCACAAAAAGTATTTTCATTTTAATTACTGCTCCTGTTCTTCAGAAAAAACACAAAATCTTTACTTATCCTTACAATGAGCCGGCCTAATTGAGCAGGCGATTTGGTGCGAAAAAATACCAGCTTCATTATATCTACAATGTTCTTGATACCTTTTATTAAATTTTTTCGTCCGCCGCGCAGCCGCCCTATCTGAAAATCTATCTGGGCGGTCTTTATAAATTTCCTGAGATCGTCTATGGACAATTTGGATGTATCAAACACTGGAATAAATTTATCAAGGTCGATCTCAAATGGCAGTATCCTATAGTTCGCCCAGTCCCGTGAAGGCTTTATTCCCCTCTCTTCGCACATCCTCCACAGAGGCGAACCAGGGAATGGTGTTGACACATAGAACATGCCGAAATCCGGATTTATCTCTTTGGCAAAGTCTATCGTCTCCTGAATGGTTTCCCTCGTATCCCAGGGTTGACCGAGTGTAAAAGTAGCGGTTGTCACAAATCCGATCTCATGAAGCATTTTGAATGCACCGCGTATCTGGTCTTTTGTCAGCTTCTTGTCAACGGACTTTAAAACCTCTTCACTGCCGCTTTCAACGCCCAACATTATAGCGACGCATCCCGCCTGTTTCATTTTTCTAAGCACTTCTTCATTTATCTGGTCCGCCCTGGTCTGGCAATCCCATTCGATGTTCATGTTCTCTTTTATGAAAAGATCGCACAGTGAATGCGCCCAATTTTTGTTAAATGTAAATACATCGTTCCAGAAGTGGAAACATGATATTCCATATTTCTCTTTGACAAATTTAATCTCCTTTAAAACCCTTTCAGGGCTCCAGTGCCTTATGGTCTTTCCGGCTGAAGGCCCCCTGTAGCAAAAGACACAATTATACGGGCATCCCCTTGCAGCCGAGATGCCTACAGCTCTCTTTCCGTTAATGTTACCGGTATATTTTTCAACCTGAAATAAGTGCCAAGGGATCGGGGGAAGCGTATCCAGGTCCTCTATCAAAGGCCTTTCGGGATTGTGGATTACTCCGCCGTTCTCTTTATATGAAACGCCCTGAATGCCGGACAGGCTGCCTCCGTTTTTAAGCGCATCAAGTATTTCCACCATAGTAATCTCGCCTTCCCCTCTGACGACAATATCCACGACAGGCTCGGCCAAGACATCATTGGTCAGAGCGCAGGCATGATTTCCGCCGAAGACGGTCGTGCATTTCGGGTATATGCCCTTTATTATTCCGGCAAGCATCAATGCCGTTGAATATGTCGGTGTAAGCGCAGCAATGCCTGCAACATCCGGAGCTGTCTCCCGGATAATTTTTCCCGCCTTTTTTATGGAGCCGCTTTCAATTCCCATATCGAGAATTTCCACCTCATGCCCTTTGTTTTCGAGAGAGGCCGCGATAAAACCTAAGCCGAGGTGAATGAATCCTCTGTCCGAAGAAGCAGGCTGTACTAAAAGAACTTTCATGTTTATTCCTTTACTGTTTTCTGTTTATTCATGTAAAAAGGCATAATCTTTCCTCTTGCCGTGGGAATGGGGTAAACCCTTTTGATCTGCAGCGTATCGCCTTTAGACCAGACATCTCTCATGGCCCGCACCCCGGAATAATCCGGAGAGGCCTCGACTGTCAGTCCCTTAAAAACAGCGTCCTTGAATTGTTCTTCATCGATTTCTCCGATATCGGGACTGACTATGGCGAATAAGCGTGAGTACCCTGCGCTGTCCTCTTCCTCGACAAATTGATAGTCGGTTGCATTACCGCCAAATCTCGCAGGAAGGATATCTTCGACCAGCGGAACAAGGTTGCTGCCGACATAAGTCATCCCCTCGGCAGTGAGTTTTTCAAAGCTCCTTATTGTGTGGATATGTTTTGTGAAACCCAACCGTTCAAAGGGGCATCCGCATTTTCCTGTTTTCACAACACCGTAGTCGCCCACTTCCGTATTAAAAAATATCTTCGGGCTTATTTCAAGAAGGGTGGTAAAAAGAAACGCATCCACCTCTACATCGGACTGCTCCACTTTTCTGGTGCGCTGAATAAGGGCCAGCTTGTCCGTACATACATGAATGTCATCCACTGCTTGCGGATTCAGGCAGGCATGCCCGATTAGCATCAGTTCATTACATCCGTACAGCGTGTAAGCCTTGCACCCGTATGAATCTATCTCCTGCTGCTTCTTTTCTGTAAGAGGCTCGCCCATGAGCCAGAAAACCGTTTTACCTAAATTTACCCCGTGCTTCCTTGCTTCCATAACAAGCCTGAATGCCGAACTTGCATAAGTGACAATTGCAAAGCCTGATGAGCCGTCAACATTCCTGTTCATCCACTGAGCAATTTCCAGTGAATTCCTAATATCAACAAACTCCGGCGCCGGCAGTTTAATGCCATGAAAGCGGGACAACCATATTGTAGAAATTGTTTTGATCCTGTCGGACATTGATGGTTTTATATTCCGGCCATCAACCTGGGAGTACCACTTGACAGGAGGGTTGCCTGCAACGCCGAATCTGATATTAAAGAATAGTCCTTCGAGCGCCGGCAGTATCGGAAGCCAGACAATCACCTTTTTATCAGGTATATCATACAGGGATGAAGCAAATATGCCATATACGGTATTGTGAAGTATATATTCAAGCGGGACCTTGATCTTTATGCTCCTGCCGGAAGATCCGCCTGTTTGTGTATCAATGCCTCCTGTCAGAAGCGGATTGTTAAAATCCGATTCTTTAAAATGAAAACTCTTTTCGCCTCTCACGGCATTTTTCTTGCCTTTGTATTCATACACATCTACATAAACACCGACACTATAAAGCTTT
>JAGVGM010000368.1 GCA_020057065.1 Thermodesulfovibrionia bacterium | reverse complement strand
GGCTGCATGGACCATAGGGTTGCTTGGTGTCGGAGGAAGCCGCTCACGGCTCGAAGCTCTTTTAACTGATGACACAGAAGTTCACCTTTACAGAGATCATAAGTTGGTAGTTCGGCATGTAAGCGAGATCGCCATAGAGACGCTGGCTAGCATCTGATTATAAATAGAATCGTGCTTTGAATTTTGATTTTTGACATTCTTTGAATCCACCTGAGACAAAAGAGCGGAAAAAGGGTATAAAATTTTGAGGGAGTTATTGTGACTATGAAATGGTATAATATAAAAATCAGTGTGTTAGGAGGTGAGGATTATGACTGTTAGAACGCTAAGCATACCTGAAGATGCCATTATAAACATGCTTAAATCCCTTCCAGAAGATGAATTGATAGGCATTTTCTCGAGGGTAGTAGTAAAAAGTGATGTTTCTCCACTGACACGATATGAGCATGAGGACCTCAGCGAAAGTAGAAAGGAATTTAGGGAAGGGAAAACCGTTAAATGGGCAGATTTGAAATAGGGTTTTCAAAAAAGGCAGTAAAAGACTACAAGAAATTGCCGAAAGACTATAAGAGCCTGGTTGACTTACTGCTTTCAAAACTGATCGAAGGTTTGCCTCTTGATCTAAAACCCATTATTGGAGAAAAGAACACTTACAGAATCAGGGTTGGAAAATACAGAATTCTTTTTGAGATTGTCGAAAAGACTATCCTTATTTCACGTATCCGATCCAGGGGAGATGTTTACAAGTAACACTTAATATCCTACAAAGCTTTCCTTTTTTATCTCTATTCGGAAATAAACAATGTTCGAAGCCGGAACACGAATTCGGGTCAAGACAGATCCAGGACGAATTGGCATTTTAACTGGTAAATACAGAGAGCGCGCCAATCGCATTCACCGTCAAATATTTTTCCCGGACATCTCAACATACCTTCCTGAAGACCAAATTGAATGCCTGCCTGATATATCAGATCCATTAGAACTTTTGGAGGCTGGCAAACTTGGACGGGCCTCTGATTATAAATAGAATTGTGCTTTGAATTTTGATTTTTGACATTCTTTGAATCTACAGGAAACAAAAGAACGAAAGGCCAAGATACCTAACTATTTTAAATGGACGTCCCTCTTTACCTCTTTCGACTGCTGCGATCGGGAGACCGACTACGCCATCGCTTGGGTAGCCTTTGAGAAATGAGGTGTCAAGTAATGAACCAGCAAGATTTTCAAGCTGAAATAATCCGAAAGACTACAGGAGAGATACGGACCTTTCTAGCTCAGTTGGCTTATGAGACATCAGGGTATAAGAGTCTGCACAATCTCACGGAGCAGGTCGAACACCAGTATCATGGCCGTTTCCTGATCGAGCTTATTCAAAATGCCCATGATGCCATGAATGAACATGATGAGTCTGGGGATCAGGGGCGGCTCGAAATCCTCATTGACCGTGATGAACCACCATATGGTGCACTATACGTGGCAAATGACGGTTCACCTTTCATAAAGTCGAACTTCGAGTGCCTTTCGCAATTTGGCCAGAGTGATAAAGATCCCGAAAAATCAATTGGAAATAAAGGCATCGGTTTCCGAAGTGTTCTTGAAATATCAAATTCACCGGAGATATACTCCCGTAGCAGTAAAGACAGTGAGAAATTTGACGGATACTGTTTTTACTTCAGCCCCGATGTTACAAAACGCTTTGAAACACCGATTCTGAAGCTTATCCAAGGTGACGATAAACCATGCTCGCCGCTCGACGGCGCACTTCCCCTTATCGAATGGAGTCGTGAACAATTACTGAATTTTCGAAGTCTATATAGTTCTCAGGACGATCAGTGGTTATCAAAAGAGCTGAAATACCTTTCTCCGTATCTTCTTCCGCTTCCAGTCTGCTCTACCCATAAAATCGAGACAATCGAAGCTTTCGAAGTGCAAGGATTCGCATCCGTCATCCGGCTCCCTTTTAAAAGCGAAGCAGCGCGGGATTACGCTATAACGATGATGCAAGAGCTTGACGAGAATACTATTCTCTTTCTTGACAAGGTTAAATTCCTCTCTTTGAATTCCGGAGACAAGCTGCGTCTCGTCGAAAGGAAAATGCAGCCCTTGAACGACTCTAATAATGGCCAGGAAATTAGGCTGGAAGTAATTGAGGATGGCACAGAGGGGAATATCAATAAAAAGTACTGGTTGTGGTCTGTGACCTTGGGTGGGGAGGAAAAGCAGGAGGAAAGAGAAGAAATTACGAAGGCCATTCTTGAAGATAACCTCCCTGGTCGTTGGCCTGAATTGACAAAAGCGACTGTTTCTCTTGCCGTTAGAGTGGATGGCGAACTTGAGCAAGGCTGTATCAATATCTACCTGCCGACGCAAGTACCGACAGGATGTGCCGCCCATTTCAATGGCCCTTTTTACGGCGACATGAGCCGGACAGATATCAATTTCAAAAAAAAATTCAACATGCTTTTATTGAAAAGAATCAGTCATATGGCCGTCGAAGTTATTTTAGGAAGCCTTGCTGGGAAAGATGTGGATCAAGGTAGAGCAATTATTGATATCTTGGCGCCATCCTCGGAGGAGCCGCACGCGGGCAGTGAGTGGTTCAATGTTCTTAAGGAAGTATGTGAAGAGAAGGGACTTAATCTTGTTGAGCAGCCGATCATACTGACCGATGAAAAATGGACATCCATAAGGTACGCGAGTCTTATTCCAGAAATAGATTCTCCGAAGGTTCTAACGCCGGATAAATTGCGTGAGCAAGCCGCCTTTGGCGCCATCCATAAGGATTTAATGGGCAGAAAAGGTGCACTTGTCTCTCTCTTCAAAGCCTTTGGGATAGATCCATTCCCTCTCAATGAAGATCTGGCAGCAACTGTAGAAAATATTGCAGAGGGGTTACACAAGGCGGGAGAAATAGCCGATTGGAATAGGTTCTGGTATGATCTTAATAAACTCTTCAAGGAAAATGCAGCACCCTTGAAGGGGAAAAGAATCCTTTTGGGTAATGATCTGGATCTTCATGCGAGTGGGCCGGATTGCACGATCTTTTTCCCTCCCAGGCAAGGTGTGGATGATGATGAAATACAGACAGATGGAGCTTCAAGCGATATTCCTCAGAGTCTGCGAGATTACATTGCTTTTATTGATGATAGTATAGAAATCTACAATCCTAAAGATGCTAGACAACAAACCCCCATTCGCAAATTTGTAGAATCGTCACTGGTCGAGCGATACCGGGTCATTGAGATCATAAGGTCTGTTTTAATCCCTAAAATCCCTCCATTGCCAGTACCATTTCGTGACAGGAAAAGTCGTTTGTGCCGTGATATCCTTCTATGGGGATTAAAACTGGTTGCCCGTATGCCTGACAGAGGTAGAGGGAGAATCGGAACACTGCAACTGTTGCGCCGTCTTCCGGTACCTTGCCATGGTGGATGGTACACCATTGAGCAGTCCTCATTTGGGCCGGGTTGGCCAAATACCTCAGGGACCGACGTTTTTCAGTATCTAAGTGGAGCTAATACCAAAGAATGTCAGGAAGCGCTTGGAAAGATGCTTTTACCGCCAACTGATGAATTATGGGATGGAAAAGGGGCACAGTATAAAGATCTTTTAGAACTGGCCGGAACATTCGATGGGTTGAAGACCATAGTGTTGAATCCCAATGGATGGAATGCTCGATCTGATTCATGGAAACTAACTTACAAATTACCTGATGATCCTCCTCCATGTATTCCTGAAGAGATATGGAAGAAGTACACAAACAAATACACGCCACAGGTACAGAATGGTTTGTACTATACAGGTTTTTTCTCTTATGAAGTCCAACCATTGGCTTTAATTCCAGGATTGGACTTATATCCTCATTTTGACAACGAGACACGAGTTGCTTTAATGAACTCGCTTTTTGCCAGCATCCATAAGTGGGAAGAATCATGGGTAACCGTTGATATCAAAAAAATTGAAGGCATGGTTGACAGGGTTTCTATAGAATCGCCACTATCCTATTGTCTCAGAACAATGCCATGGCTTGCTATTGATTCAGAGGGGAAAAGAGAATGGGAAATGCCAAGTCGTCGCTGGTATATTCCAAAAGACTGCTTGGCCGGAGGAAGTTGGCGTTTTGGTCATCTAAGACCACTTCCAGGTGTGTTGGCTGATAAAATAGATCGAAATCCAGCACTATTCGATCTAGGTCTCGCCCATCTGGGAATGCCTAAATTTGTTTCCGATTCTGAAGAAAAATCCAGCGATACGCGGTTGTTGGATGACCTTGCTTCAGCTCTCGATTCGGATATTCCGGACCGGAATATGTTCCTCAATCATATACGTGTCGCGTGGAGCAATTTTGACGCTGAGGATGTCGATTCTTTTCCCGATCGTATCATTATCAGCAATGGCCCCAAACAACTCTTTGCCATAGAGCCTGGCATAAAGTTTCCAATTTATCTTCCCGATAGTACAGAATCATTTGTTAGTGAATTGAACCAGTTCTCACTTCCTGTCATCGAAATTTATACACCAGATGCAAAACGCTTATCAGCAAAGTTTAAGGAGAAATACGGTGCGGCAGTTCGGTTGGCATCTGAGATGAGAGTTTGGCCAATCGTGGAAGACCAATCTTGGAAAACAGAAACAGGAATTTCACTAAGCGAAAGTGAATTGGGGTGGTTGCCGACAGTATTACTAACCTTGTATGCTTTTATTGGATCGCCTCCTCCAGGCATTTACGCTAAAAAATTATCAAGTTCCGTGCAAACACTGCGTGACACCAAGCTCGTCTGGGTTTCCTCTTTGCGGGCCGGATTGTGGATGGGTGATGATATTATTGCAAATCCCCCTGTGGCAGCCATGTGGGTATCGCAGAACAGAATTCTTGTTTGTGACATAGAATTTAGAGAACAGACGAGCAAGTACTCAGAAGCACTCAAGACCCTCATCGATAGAGATGACCTTGAATTGCCATTAAAGCATATCCTTGAAAAAATTGAGCATATTAATAAACCGACCCATGAAGATGTCTGCAAGGCCCTCCAATCCCTAAAGATTCAACAAACCCAATATGATCAGGCATATGATTTATGGCAAGGGGACCTTGGTCAAATCATCAGAATGTTGATGCCAGTGATAGCACTATTAAAACCTGATGCTGAGATTGGTGCCATAGCCGATATCGGGATAGAAGAGGATTTGTTAATGCATATACAAGAGTTAGAAATTTCCAAGCCGACGCCACAAGAAATGATAGGGCTTATCAGATCATCCGACGATTATTACATGCTTGGAGAAAAACTATTTGAAATTCTTGGTAATATAGCACAATTGGATCGATGGAATGACGCACTCGAAAGAGTGGGCACATTACGACTGTTAAACAAAAACGCAGAAGAAGAATATCGGACACATATAAGAAGCGCACAGGCCCTCCTAGAGGCAACCCTGGCCCATATCATGCGGCGGAGCAGTGAAGCATCATCTTTTGATGAAATATTAGAACAGCTAGAAAATATACCATTTCCGGAGACTTTAGCGTTACAATTTTGGGAAATTGAATTTGAACATGCCATCCCAAACGTTATACCCTTTTTTGAAGGTTTAAATGCCTTACCAGATGAAATATCAGCCATCAAGTCCTCGGAATCATTAGATGAATTGAAAGACAACTTATCTGCAGCAGGTGTAGAAGCAAGCGTTAGTCCTCTCGTAATCCACAGGAAAAATCATGAGAACTTCAGAAATGTCCTGATTGAATTTACAAAGATAGCCGTGGCTGCATGTATTAAGAAAAATGTTAGCCCATTGTCTTGGGAAAAATCACCTGATGAATTGCTTTCTCACTTCGAAGGATTTTTTAACCATAAGGCCTATTTGAATTTATACAGCGATGTCGAATTCTTTGAATTACTCAAGTCACTACCAAGGGATTCTGCTCAAGCGGACTTCTGGAATACAGTGGATCAATCCAGTGATCTGCAATCGTTGATGACATCATTATCTTTATCTATCGGAGATATCTTAGGCGCTGATAAAGAACTTGAAAAATATAAAGACCTCAAGAGGAAACAGAACAGGTTAACAGCCGTATGTGGAAAAGAATTTGACTATTCGGAGGAAAACCTTTCACAACTTTGGAGTCACCTTGTCGACCAAATTGATGAAAATGCACTGCTAAAAGTTGACCTCAGGAATATATCCACTCTGGAAGTAATAACAAAAAGGCAAAAAAAGACGAAAGCGAAGCCAGCAAGGGAGAAAAGAGATAAATCCAGAGGCAGAACAAGCAAAGAAATGGAGCATCTTATTGGATTTGTGGGTGAAATACACGCATATAGAATGTTAGTGAAAACCTATGGCGAAGAGGTTGTACATCCGGGAACATGGAAGTCATCATATAGCAATAGAGTATTTCCAGGGAATAATCCGGACGATAATATTGGGTGTGATTTCATCATTAATCACAAAAAAGTAACTTATTACATCGAAGTTAAATCATCTGTTGACGATAATGAATCTTTTGAGCTTGGATCAAGTGAGATCCGTGCGGCCATGGAAATGACAAGAAAAAGAAAAAGGCATGTATTTATGATTATGCATGTCTATAATGCGTTATCAAATAATCTAGGATTCCGACTGCTGCCCAATCCTTATGATCCAAAATCGCAAGGCGTATACTCCATTGAAGATGCTGGGGCAAGGATAAGGTATTGTCTGAAATCGCAATGAAAGATGAATAAGTTTGTACTATGCGTAATAATACTAGGTGAGAGCTTTGGAAAACTATTTTTCTTTTGAATTGCCTGCCCTGACATAATAGGTGTTTACAAAAAGAAAAAAGGGATTATATTAAGAAAATAGACTAAAGGACGATAGTCTTATAGAGAAAACGTCTAACCAGTTCATCCTGAAAAATGAAAAATTTCCTTT
>JAGVGM010000004.1 GCA_020057065.1 Thermodesulfovibrionia bacterium | reverse complement strand
TTTTCTCAATCCTGAAAAAGACGAGGATACACAATAACAAATGATAACTGCTCAATGTTAAATGTTAAATGAGGGGAGGGCATGCCGGATAAAAATTTAATATCAATGGGAAGCAAGTCTTTTGAAGATCTGAAGAAAATAAATGAGTATGGAGCAGAGTATTGGAGCGCGCGGGAGATTCAGCCTCTTTTGGGCTATACGCAATGGAGGAGATTTGAAGATGCCATTAAAAGGGCGATAACCTCTTGTAAACAATCAGGAAATATCCCTGCAAACCATTTTGCCGGCGTTGGCAAAATGGTTGATATTGGGTCAGGAAGCTCTCGTGAGGTTATGGATTATCATCTGTCACGTTTTGCCTGTTATCTTATTGCACAAAATGGTGATCCCAGAAAACCCGAAATCGCCAATGCTCAAAAGTATTTTGCAATCCAAGCTCGCAGGCAGGAAATTACTGACGCAATCGCTGCTGATATTGAGAGATTGGAACTTCGTAGACAAACCTCTGAAGAATTCAAGGCATTATCAGGTGCGGCACGTGATGCAGGAGTACATGACAGGATGTTCGGGGTCTTCCATGACGCCGGATATAAAGGCATGTATGGGGGGCTTGGCAGGGATGCAATAAAGAAACAAAAAAGAATACCTGAAAAAGAAAATCTCATGGACCGCATGGATACCACAGAGTTAGCGGCAAACCAGTTTCGTATGACCCAGACGCGGGACAAATTAGCCCGGGAACGGATAAAGGATCAACAGACAGCAATAAGGACACACGAAAATGTCGGTAAAGAAGTTAGAGAAGCAATTAAACGAATTGGCGGGACACCCCCTGAACAGCTTCTCCCTGCAGAGCATATCAAACAGGTTGAAAAGCGTGTAAAAAGCGCTCCTCCTAAACTCGAACTGGAAGAAAAAGACGCTAAAGGGTTGATTGGGCATTCGGAAGAAGAATGAAGAAAAAGCAAATGTTCACTGTACAAGAGAATTATTGTTAAAGGCTCTTAATCATGAAACTCCACTTTGACCCGAACCGGCAATTCCAGCTTGACGCAATAGATTCCATAGTCGGAATATTTGAAGAGCAGCCGTTAAACCGCGGTGATTTTGATTTTTCCATCACCTACGAGAGTTACTTTTTACAGGAAGGCGGTATTGGAAATAGCCTGATGCTCGGAGAGGAACAGATTCTTGAAAATGTAAAAACGATTCAAAAGAAAAACGAACTTGTTGTTTCGACAAAACTGGACGGCATGAACTTTTCCATTGAAATGGAAACAGGCACGGGCAAAGATGAAGTGCGGGGTTGCACACTTTAACGAGTTTGAAGATGTGGAGTACAGACGGGTTTCCACAGTGGGGGAATTGAATTAAGATGGCAAATGAGAAGGAAAACTATTCCACATTAAAAAATATGGTAATGGATTTAGGGGGGACGCTGTTCGGGGTTGCCGACATTAGAGACTTAAAGGACAGTTTCGTTGACCTCCCCCCCCGGCAGATTGAAGGGTTGGATTATGGCATCTCTGTGGGGGTGAGGTTATCAAAGAGAGTGATAGAGGGTATAGATGATAGACCTACCCAGCTCTACTTTCATCACTACAGGCAGCTCAATAACCTTATGGACCAGATAGCCGTCAAGCTAACCGGATTTATACAAAAGGAAGAATGGGATGTTCTGCCCATTGCAGCTTCCCAGATTATCGATTGGGAGAACCAAAAGGCACACATTTCTCATAAAAGGATTGCAGTCCAGGCAGGTCTGGGCTTCTTAGGCAGGAATAATTTATTGGTTAATCCAAAATTTGGCTCCCGGGTCAGGCTGATCACCTTACTCACCAACATGCCTCTATTGGTTGATAGTTCTTTAGACCGAGATTGCGGTAATTGCCGGGAATGTATCCCCGTCTGTCCTGTTGGGGCTATCAAGGAGAGACAGGAAGATTTTGATCATCTGGGTTGCTTTGAGAAGCTGAGGGGTTTTAGGAAGGAGTGCAATATAGGGCAGTATATCTGTGGGGTATGCATTAATGCCTGTTCAGGAGAGCTTTGAAAAAGTACCCCTTTTCGCTTCAGCATACATTTTTTGACCCATCTAAACTCGCTCCATTGAAAATTCACAAACTTGCCCCTTGGGCTCAAACATGTGAATTTTCTACATTACGCTTGTCAAGGTGGGTTCCCCAAAAAATCTATGAATTCGCTCTCAGGGGACTTCTTCAGATCTCTCGGAAGGTTGTGAAAAGCTCTCGGAGATTGAGTAGGAAGGAGGTACTATGTTTCACAGTGTGACTTCCCAGGATATAAAGGATGGTAAGGTAACAGATGTCTACTTTACTCGAACCTATGAAATACTTAAAGCTAAGGGTATAGATAAAAGGGTTAAGTGTGAGATTATTGCTAAAAAACTGCCCGGAGGTTGGCAGTGGGCAGTCTTGGCAGGGATAGAGGAGTGTGCTGGATTGCTCGAAGGGCTAAATGTTAATGTAAGATGTCTGACAGAGGGAACCATCTTTAGGGAGTATGACCCGGTATTTGAGATTGAGGGTAACTATACTGACTTTGGGGTTTACGAGACCTCTGTATTGGGTTTTCTTTGTCAGGCCTCGGGTATAGCAACGGCAGCAGCTAGGTGCCGAAAGGCTGCCGGAGACAGGTTCTTGATAAGTTTTGGCGCCAGACGAATGCATCCAGCCATCTCCCCGATGATCGAAAGAAATGCCTTTATTGGCGGATGCGATGGAGTGTCCTGTATTAAAGGTGCTGATCTGATAGGAGAAGATCCTATGGGTACCATGCCCCATGCCCTTGTTCTAATTATGGGAGATACGGTAGAGGCAACCAGGGCTTTTGATGAGGTGATATCAAAAAGGGTAAACAGGGTTTCCCTTATAGATACCTTCAATGATGAGAAGTTTGAGGCACTGAGGGTAGCGAAGGCATTAGATAAGAACCTATTTGCCGTAAGACTGGATACCCCCTCCTCCAGAAGGGGCAATTTTCTGGAG
>JAGVGM010000333.1 GCA_020057065.1 Thermodesulfovibrionia bacterium | reverse complement strand
GGCAAGGCAACGTGGTACTGAGGCTCGCGTACAGTGCATATGGCCAAGCGTACAAGATCGCAAACACCGGAGCCTTGGCAGACCTGAGCGCGGAAGAGACCGAGCTTGTCAAGTACGGCTTTCAAGGGCGCGAAATGGATGTTGAGACTGGATTCCTCAATTTCAGAATGCGCATGTATTCACCAGAGCAAGGGCGCTTCGCGAGTCGTGATCCCCTGGGCTATGTGGATGGGTTGGGGTTGCATGAGGCATTTGGGGGGAATCCGGGGAATAGGTGGGATCCGTGGGGACTGCAAACACTAATTATACCCATATATGTTATCCAGTTATATGACCCCGACAATATTAACATTCTCCCTTCTGTGGTAGCAGAAGCGAATCGTATTCTCAAAGAAAACCAGGTAGATGCAGAAATCAGAGTAGTAGAATTTATGCAAATGACAGAACAGGAAACAAAAGAGTTTCTTAAAGAGTTCAAGGAAATGGATAAGGATGCAATACGGGAAGCCGAAGAGTACCATCAAAACAATCGAAATGAATTAGTCAGCCAAGGCATTTTAGTCCAAAAAGATGGTAAGATCGGTTTTTATAATCAACTTGATCAAATCCCAGTAAATGAGGAAATAGAAGATCCTATTCCTTCTCAGGTTATTGATATATATCACAAAGGATACTCTCAATGGAATCCTGACAAAGGATTACTGGTAGTAATCGGAACCTCAAAAAAAACCAGTATTTCAAGAGCTTATGGGAGCACAAATTTTTTATCAGATGATAATGTTTCAGAACAAGATAGGAAAGATCAAATTAGCGAAGCCCAAAAGTTCCCGTATGGTATGGTTGTGCTTAGAGGAGCTCCTAAAGGCCAAAAAAGCGAGATTACAGGAAGAGATCTACTGCATGAAATTGGTCATATAGCATTATATGCAGGTCATTACCAACCTCAAACAGGACATCTCATGTCATGGGGCAGCGGAACTCTATTAAATCCATGTGATAGATTAGCATTTATAGATTATATCAAAAAAAGGTTTTACTCTAAATAAACAACCGGCCAATTTTCGCTGTAGCGTTTTTGAAAAGGCGCGATGCCAACTCAATGCATAAAAAGCTTGCCTTTGTAGATGTATTTACGAGATTGGTATCGCGTATAACGCCCCAATAGCATCAATCCCGGCCAAGGTTCAAAATGGAGTCTTGAAAGATGAAGCAGAAAATATCCAACTTATTATCGAACTACTTGATAGCGATTACCATTTTATTATGCTTAAACGCTACAACGTATATGGTTAGCGCGTGTTCTCAGGAGATAAAACCGCGCCCACTCGAATTCGCAATGATAGTCTCCCCAGAATCACCACCTATATCGAAAACAATGGATCCCAAGCCGCACAGGATTATGGTTGGTCATAATATTCTACGCATTGGAGATGTTTTCCTCCCAGGTAAATATCATATAACTGCCATATTCTCGGAATTTAAGACAATAGAAAAAGATATAGAATTACCAATTGGTGAAGGACCGTATATTATTGAGCTGGAAGTTATCAAACTTGTAAATTATGAACTTCGTATCTCAAAAAGATACATGGATGATACAGGCGGCATTTCTATCGATGGCATAAAATACAATTTAGAGATATATGCTGACGGTGCGCGGGTCGAACAGCATCATATATTGGACTTAGGATGTCCCGGTGGAGAGAGATACATTGATTACTACGCACCTCAGAAAACACAAATAGTACGGTGTGCTTGTGGTTTCTACTATGATGATTTACCTATCAAAGGAAAGCCACGATTCAAAGATCTTTATCAAATAGATGTTGATCGGCTTATCAAACATTTACAGGCATTGTCAGTAATATCTTCTGCAACAGAAGGTGAAATGAAGGTTTTAGAGTCTTTGAGTTTTTTACTTAAAAAACCAGATGAAAAAAAGAAACTTCTAAAGGCACAGAATCTCACAAAGCTAATTTGCTACCTACGCAGTCGTGATTTTGCTCCTAACAATGATCTCAAAGAAACAATTATGCAAGAGATACTATCAGCCGATAAATGATCCAAATAAAAAAGGAGAGCAAACCGAAAACCGATTCGCTCTCCCTTGTTTTTTGCCCTGCCACAAGCCTTACCTTGCCATAATCGCTTCCACCTTGCGCTTCTTGACATAGGCTTCTACCAGGGATTTGATTACTGCTTTGTCCTGATCTTCCATGCGGCTGAGTTCCTCGAAGCATTTGAGCAACTCCGGGTCTTGCAGAGTTTCCCGCTTGGGTTCCTTGCTGTCAAACAAAAGATAGTCCACCGACACGTCAAAGACTTTGGCTATCTTGACCAACGTGTCGGCGTTTGGCATCACCTGGTCGTTTTCATATTTGCCGATGTGCCTGCCATGTATCTCCACTTTGCTTCCCAGCTCATCCTGGGACCATCCTCGCTGCCTGCGTAATTGTCTTAATTTCTCTCCGAACGACATGGCGTTTTCTCCCTCTCTCAAGCAAAAAATTGGTTTCTTTGTATTTAATAATAGCTTGAAAAGGCTTGATTTACAAGAAAAATCGCTGTAAAAATATTTTTTTGCTTGACATGATAGAATTTTTTAACTATATTTAAAACTAAAAGATTTTAATTACTTTTTGGTCGAAGAAAACAACATGTCGAGCGAAAATATTTGCTTGGCTTATAAGAAGACCTCCCTCTAGCGGTTAGAAGTGGGCTTAAGGGAGGCATTTAATGAAAGGACATTTAATGTACCTCAATGATGAGGAAAAAGCAAGTCCCCCTGCGGAAAAATCCCGCCCCAAACGTTCGCACCTGTTCCCTGATGCCGAGCTTGAGCACCTGAAGCGGGAGGTTGACCTGGTGGCACTGGTGCGCTCGTATGGCGTGGACCTCAAGGCCAGCGGCAAGGACTTCGTGGGGCGCTGCCCGTTCCACGACGACGCGCATACTGGCCTTTTTGGAGCAACGGAGAAAAAAACAACGTTTTCAGAACTGCCTCAGTCTTTACGTAACGGGCGTAATTTCCCGTCCGTGATATTGGCTTCGAT
>JAGVGM010000319.1 GCA_020057065.1 Thermodesulfovibrionia bacterium | reverse complement strand
TGTTCCATAATCGCCTCCTATCTGATAGCTTAACAGCTAACAGATTATAAGGCAATTTAATCGTTTTTGCAAATATCCAACTTTTATGTCGCAGACCCACGAAAGTTAGCCACTGATTTGCACTGATTGACACAGATTTTTAAATGAGTGACAAGAATTTCAGATCTCACCTTTTGGGTGAATTATAAAATAAATAAGTTTTTGTTCTATCGGTGTTAATCTGTGTTTATCTGTGGCCAAAGGCTTTTTATAATATAAAGTATCTTTACGTCATTGAATAAATAATCATAAAATTATATCCTTATCATATGGCATATGTAATTGCGTTTGCAGGTAAAGGCGGCACAGGAAAGACAACCATTGCCGCACTAACAATCCGTTACCTTATCGAAAAAAAGCACAAAGCTATTCTTGCCGTTGACGCTGACAGCAATTCATGTCTTAATGAGGCGCTCGGCGTTAACGTACACGCAACCATAGGAAGCCTAAGGGAAGAATCACTTGCAACGGTCAGAAGCGGAGCAGCAAGGCCGGGGGGGATGAGCATGGAACAGCTCTTTGACTATCAGGTCCAGCAGTCAGTCATTGAAGCAAAGGGCTTCGACCTCATGGTAATGGGAAGACCCGAAGGTCCCGGATGTTACTGCGCTGCAAATAATATAATCCGTAAGTACACAGACAAACTCTCTGAAAAATATCCTTATGTAATTATAGATAATGAAGCCGGAATGGAACATCTGAGCAGAAGAACAACGCACAAGGTGGACCTTCTGCTTATCATTAGCGACCCTACACAAAAAGGGATTCAGACCGCAAAGAGGATAAACGGCCTTGTTGATGAACTTGCGCTGGACATAGGCCGTCGCGAGTTAATTGTAAACAGGGTATCCGATGAAAACTTCGATAAACTTAAAAATGTAACTTTTGGATTACCTTTAGAGAACGTATTTAACGTACCGGAAGACGATAACATCTTTCACCTCGACCTTGAAGGCAAGGCTGTGTTTGAACTTCCTTCCGATTCAATCGCTGTGAAGACGGTTTACGGAATACTGGATTCCTGCCGGATTCCGTAGTGATTTTTTCATCACGCCTGGGAATATACAATGACTATTTTTCAGTCTAATTAAATATAGTCTTGACTATTTTTCAGTGATGTGTAAAATTAGTACATGTTTAACCGTCAGTTTTATATTAAGATCTGGCAGGAACTTTCTTCTGAGAAGAGTATGGTTTTTATCGCTGGACCCCGTCAGGCCGGTAAAACCACGCTCTCAAAACTTATTTCACGCACTTATACAAATAACTATTATTTCAATTGGGATATTGCTGAACACCGGACACTCTTTTTTTCTAATCCTTCCTTTTTTGAAGGCATCAGGAGAAAGGATTCTTCAACTCCTATGATCATCTTTGATGAGATTCATAAATACAAGGACTGGAAAAACTATCTGAAAGGCATATACGATCAATTTCATGAAAGCTACAAATTCCTTGTCTCCGGGAGCGGCAGGCTTGATATATATCAGAAAGGCGGCGACTCTCTGGCAGGGCGGTATTATATGTTCCATTTATTCCCTTTCACTATAGCTGAACTGGGAAGAGTAAATATCTCAATAGAGGCTTTTCTCAGCAATCCATTATATATCAGCATGGGGCAGGTGAAGAAACATAAAGAAATATGGGATATGCTTTCAAATCTCAGCGGATTTCCTGAACCATATCTGTCGGAAAAGGCAGTAACATACAGACGGTGGTCAAACACCTATTCGCATCAGTTGATCCGGGAGGATATAAGGGACCTTGTTGATATAAAAGCCATTTCAAATATAGAAACGCTTTATTTTCTGCTTCCCTCTAAAACAGGCAGCCCGCTTTCTGTTCAGTCACTCGCAAATGATCTCAAGGTATCTTACAATACTGTCAGAAATTGGCTTGAAGTTTTTGAGAGATTTTTTCTTGTCTTCAGCATTCCGACATGGACAGACAAGATAACACGCGCCATTCAGAAGGAGAGGAAGGTTTACCTTTGGGATGCTCCAAGGATAAAGGACCCTTCTGCACGATTTGAAAACATGGTTGCGCTGGAACTCTACAGGGCGGTCACATTATGGAATGACATGGGATACGGCGCTTTCTCTCTGCACTTCGTCAAGAACAAGGAGAAACAGGAAGTTGATTTTCTGCTTGCAAACAACAGAGAGCCGGTCCTTCTGATTGAAGCCAAAATGGCTGATGAACAGCCGTCGAAATCCCTGCAGTTATTCCAGCGCGCACTAAATGTGCCGGCAGTACAGCTTACCAGCGAGGGAGACAGTTATCGGCTTGTGTCAAATGACAGGAACAAGATACTTATTACTCCTGCATATCAATGGCTTTCGCAATTGCCGTAAAGACGGTTTACGGAATACTGGAACACGGACATTATGAATTAATAGCTTTGTATCTCCCCCCCCTCATCTTTTTCTCAAAAAGCTGTTTGGACTTTATAGGTTTTAAACAAAAAGTCTGTATCTTCTTCAGAAAACTTGTTTATGTTTTTCCGGTGGATATCAAGCAAGGTTTATTATCTTTCACTTCACTTTTTGAACTTTTTAAAGGGATGTAACTCTTATCAATGGGAGGTATATCTTGAATGTGGTTCCCTTCTCCGTCTCACTGTAGACATTGATATATCCGTTATGCTGCTTTATTATGCCGTACACCACGGCAAGGCCGGGCTCTATTTCCTTGCCAACTTCGTTTGTCGCAGGGAATGGCTCGAAAATCCTGTCTATCTTATTCTTGTCCATGCCGGCGCCGGTATCTGTTACAGAAATGACAGCGTATATCCCTGGTTCTCCAAAGCCATGTGTCCTTATGTATTCAGCGTCAATTTCAATTTTTTCAGTCCTGATGATCAATTTCCCGCCCTCGGGCATGGCGTACTGTGCATTTATTGCAAGGTTCATAAGTACACGCTCTATTTGTCCGCAGTCAGCAAGGACGGTTAACTCCCCATTTGCAGTTTCTGTTATCTGTTCTATATTCCCGCCGATCAGCTTATTAAGCAGTATTCCAACCTTGTTTATGACCTTGTTCAGGTCTATTGTTTTCATATCCATAGTCTGCTTCTTGCTGAATGCAATTAAACCATTTGTGAGTTCGGCAGCCCTGTTTGCAGCTTTAATTATCTGTTCAATATTGGGCAATATCGGATCATAGGTTCCTAATTTCATAAGGGTAATATGAGCATAGCCGATAATTGTAGCCAGGAGGTTGTTGAAGTCATAAGCTATTCCAGCAGAAAGCTTTCCTACGGCTTCTATTTTTTGCGCCTGCAGGAGCTGTTCCTGAAGTTGTTTCAGTTTGGTGATATCGTGGGAACGCCAGACCCTGCCATAGTATCTGTCATCTGCTCCAAAGATCGGGACAGAATAGCGGTTAAAGGTGACTCCCTCGACCAGGGCGATCTCTTCAGAGTATTTCTTTTGATGGTGCTTATTAAGATACTGTACCCGTTTTAGAAACTCCTCAGAGTGAACTATTCTTTTTGACATGTACTGCAAGACCTGTTCTTCAGAGCTTGATTTCAAAACTTCGTCCGGGATTCCCCACATATCAGCGAACCGCTGGTTGAAAGAAAATATTTTTCCTTTTTCATCAACCACAAGTAACCCATCGGGTGATGTTTCCTGTTGAGCTGTTTGAAGGGCCTTCGAGAATTGCAGCGCCTCCTCTGCTGCCGTGAGCAAATCTATCATGTTGTTGAAGGCGCGTCCTATCTCACCTATCTCATCATTAGTGCTGACATTAAGCTTCTGGTACAGATTTCTACTGCCTGCTTTCCTGAGCACTGATGTAACGTCAGATAGCGGTTTTGCAGTGAATCGAGCAAATATGAATGATATAACGATCCCTGCAATTAGCACCCCAAAGATGAACAATACAAGTGTCATCAAAATATCGCTGAGATCCTGCTGGATGGATTTTTGCGAAAGGCCGAGATGCAGTGAGCCGGCCTTACCATTAATTAAAGGGATGACAATATGGGTGATCTTCCCCTTTTCAGTATTTAAATAATAAGTTCTGTACGGTGTTCCAGCCGTGATGTGATTTATATCTTTCAGTTGTACCGGGAATCTTTCGCCAAATGAATGGGCCAACACGGCGCCACTTCTGTCAAGTATGAATATGTACTCGATGTCTTCTGCCTGTTTCTTTTGTTCATTGATCATCATAGTTAGTTCAAAAATTTTTTCAGTCAGGATCGGGGTGATAGATTGTACAGCTATGTTTTGTGCAATATATATCCCCTTTTTCTGAAGCTTGGAAAGGAGTTTAGGCCGGACCGAGGTTATTATAAAGCCGGTGATCGCTATACCCATGATAAGGACTATACAAAGAGAGCCCAGGAGGATTTTTGTTTTCAATGTCATTTTTCTAAACCACATTATTTGCTCTTTCCTTTCTTATTATATTCTGCCACCCAGGCCTTCATTTTTCGTATGGAATCATAGGCGCGGTCATCAATTACAACAAATCTGTCTATCATCATATTACTCAGGATTTTCTTCCCTTTTTCATCCTCATGGGCTGTGAGCAGGACGTGCTGCAGCTGCTTCTTTGTCTCCGGATCAAGACCGGGTCTGACTACGACAGGAGGAATTCCATATGGAGGTGATTTCATGATAACTCGTGTCTTTGTTGTCAAGTCCGGATTTGTGCGGTTAAGATATTCCCATACGAGGCTGTCCACTGCTGCTCCGTCAACGATTCTCTGAACTACAGCCTGGATGGCCTTGTCATGGGATTGCGCGAAGATATAGCTTTTAAAGAACGAATCGGGAGTCTCGTTCATCTTTGACAATATATACTTAGGCACCAGGGTCCCGGTGTTTGACAGGGGATCGGTAAATGCAAAGGTTTTCCCGCGCAGCTCATCGAAACTTTTTATGAGGCTATCCTTTGCAACAATAAAATACGAATAGTAGACGGTGTCTCCATACGCTTGAGGTGTTGCAATGAGTTCCAGCCCGTAGTCCTTTTTACCATCTACGTAAGGGCCGCTGCAGATAAAAGCGGCGTCGATCTCACCGATTTTTAGAAGATTGTAAATATCTTCGTAGCTTTCCCTGTCAACAAAATCAATTTTTTTTGCTGTCTTTTCTTCAATATACTCCAGTAAATTCTTGTAGTAGATAAAACCTTCTTTAGGTGTAATCATTCCTCCGACTGCTATACGCATTGAATTGCTGTAGCTCGGTTTGGTTTTTTCCTTTAATACTTCTTTTTTCTCAAGGCTGATCATTATAGGTTTCTCTTTCTTCTCGCACCCGGCATTTGCGATGAGTCCGAACGCGATAAGAATAAACAAAATGATTTTTCTCTGCATATTAAAATCTCCTTCAGATATTGATTTATTGTTAAATTATATCTCTATTCTGCAATTTTATCAAAAAAACGAATTCGCTCCCCGCAATGACAATCACGGCGTTTTTCAACAGTCTGATAAAATCTGAAGAAATATTTTGCACTTTAGTAATTTCTTAGATAGCTGCAGGGGTTGAAATTGTTTCAATGTAATTTATTGATTAAGGCAGGTTACTTATCCAATATCTCTCTTATTTTTATTAAAAGCGCTTGCGACTCGACAGGCTTAAGTAAAAGGACCGCATCTTCGCCGTCTTCAGATGAAGTTATATGAGGTTATACTAATAAACTCATCAGTATGTAGATCTGACACCACCTCATTCATTGACACAGAACCGGCAAAAGTTTAAGCTATAAAATGCTTGAATTTTCTACGGGAAAACTCCGCCTTATTAATTATTTCCTGTCTGCCGTCATATTAATCGCTGTTCTCCTCCTTATCCGGGATATCATCAGTTTTAACCTGTTAAAAAAAGATCTGCCGGCCGCAGTTTCAAAAGATAAAGCATCGCGTCAGCCTGTCACGGACAAGAAAAATCTCATACAATATTCTTCTGTACTTGAAAAAAATCCATTCGGCCCTCCAATGACGCTCCGCCCTTTAACTGTGGCACAGTCAGAGGAAAAAGAAACCCCTGCTTTTTCCCTTTCAGACCTTATCCTCGTTGGGACCGCATTTGGTTCAAACAACCTCAATTACGCGATATTTGAGGATCGGACACAAGCACAGGGCCGGCAGGAAATTATCAGGCTTGGAGAGAATGTCTTCAATTACGGCAGGCTGAAAAAGATAGAAAGATCTTCAGTCGAAATAGAGCGTGACTCTGCAAATTACACAGTTACAATGCCTGAAGCTGCCCTGAATCCCGAAATCCCTCAGGGGCAAAGCAAGGAAACCACGCAGCCGTCTTTTGCGAAGCAGATAGGTGAAAGGGAATATATTCTCGACAGCCGTAGGATACAAAAGGCTCTTGAAAATCCCGAGCAGATACTCACTCACGCAAGGCTTTTACCCAATATAAAGGACGGCAGGCAGGAAGGTTTTTCAGTCAGTGAAGTCGTCCCTGGAGGGATCTATCATAGTCTCGGATTGAGGAACGGTGACATATTATTAAGAATAAACGGACTTGAGATCTCTAACCCTGAAGTTGCGATACAGGCCATGTCTGCATTGAAGGGCATGAGCAACATCGACCTTGATGTAATAAGAAGCGGTCAAAATATCTCCATGAATTACAGGATAAGGTAGTAATTGATAAACATTACAGTTAATAGTAGAATGCTAAGGGTACAAAGAAGCTGACAGCTTTCAGCTTTATGAAAAATGATGAAAGGCCTGTTACATGAAAACTTTTAAAATATTCTGTCTCATTTCCCTGCTCTCTTTAGTTGTTTCATTTACCCCTTCCCTCTCCTTTTCTGAAGATAAGAGATCAAGCGGTAACATAGCCTTCAATTTCGTTGACGTCGAAATACCCACTGTTATCAAATTTATAAGTGAAATAAGCGGGATCAACTTTATTTTTGACGAAAGGATCAAAGGAAAGATCACCATAATAGCCCCTGCAAAACTATCTATTGATGATTCCTTCTCTCTCTTTACTTCCGTACTTAACCTTAAAGGCTACACCATTATCGAGTCAGGGCCCAAAACCTATAAGGTAATCCTTTCCTCCCAGGCGAAAGAAGAGGGAAGGATATCTACAGATGAGAAGGTCTTGGTCAATGAAGCATACATAACAAAACTTATACCTACCCGGCATATAAAAGCGGATGATGCTGTACAGTTCCTCCGTTCTGTTGTCTCAAAAGACGGGCATATATCGGCCTTCGGCCCGGGCAATCTGCTGCTCGTTGTTGATTCTGCCGTCAATATTGAAAAAATAATTTCTATCCTTAAATTAATAGACCAGCCCTCGGCGCAGGAAGAACAGACAAAGATAAATGTTTACTTTCTTGAGAATGCAGACGCAACAGACCTTGCAAAAGTCCTCGAGGGAATACTCAAGAACATGCAGGCCGTTTATAAAGCACAGCGTGACAAGCAAAAGCCCGAAGCCGCCCAGACGCTCAGCATCACACCCGACAAAACAACTAACTCCCTTATCATAGTAGCCCCGCCGTCTGAATATGAAAATATTGTCCAGGTCATCAAGACCCTTGACAGGAGGAGAAAGCAGGTATTTGTTGAGGCCATGATCATTGAGGCTTCGATAGATAAACTTAAAGAACTCGGTGCGAAATGGAGGGCTTCAGTAAGACATAATGGTGAACCTGTTGCAATCGGGGGATTCGGGAACGTAGGCACAGATACACTGCTTTCCGTTATTAACGGCCTTACAGGATTTTCAGTAGGCGGAATGGGTAATTTCCTTGATATCCCTGTTACATCAATTAGTTCCAGCGGAACCATTTCCAAATCGAACCTCACAGCTCCGGGCTTTGCAGCGCTTTTCAGCCTGAATGATTTCAAAGACACAGTGAATATCCTCTCAACACCGCAGATCCTTACATCTGACAATAAAGAGGCTGAGATAATAGTTGGTGAAAATGTGCCCTTCATATCAAAAAGAGAGCGCGATGCAGCCTCTGCCAATACGATATTAAGTTCAATAGAAAGAAAGGATGTTGGTATTACTCTCAGGCTTACACCCCAGATAACAGAGGGAGATTATGTAAAGCTTGATATATATCAGGAGATATCAGATCTCAAAGACGCCACTGAAAGCATTATTACGTCAGTAGGTCCTACAACAACCAAACGCTCAACTAAAACTTCTGTTGTTGTAAAAGACGGACGCACTGTTGTAATCGGCGGCCTGATGCAGGAAAAGGATGAGGAAAGTGTTTCAAAGATGCCGTTTTTAGGAGACATCCCGATTATGGGATGGTTCTTTAAGTCCAAGAGCATTTCAAAAAACAAGACAAATCTCCTCGTCTTCCTTTCACCGCATATCATAAAAGAATCAGATGAACTTTCAAAGATAACAGAAGAGAAACACCAGGAATTTTCTAAAAGGGAAAAACTTTATACGCCTGACGAGATCATTGTGAAATTCAAAGACGATATTTCAAAAGAAAAGGCCCTCGAAATCATAGCACAAAAGGGGGCCTCGGTAAAAAAATACCTGGAAGGAATAAATGCTTATCATATTATTCTTAAGCCTGAACAGGAAGTAGAAGCCGCTGTTCAGGAATTTTCATCACTTCCCGAGGTCCTTTACGCAGAGCCGAATTATACAGTCAAAATACAAAATGCAAAATGATAAGATTGATACTATCAAAGACGAAGAAATAGAATTCTCACTCCTGCAGAGCCTCCCTCTCTCCTTTGTAAAAGGCAATGTCCTGCTGCCCCTGAGACGTCACAATGAGGAGCTTATAGCCGCTGTTTGTGACAACCGCGGTATCTTTGCGCTAAGGGACCTGGCAAGAAGCCTGGACCTGAAACCACATCCTGTCATGGCAGAGCAAAAGGTGATCATTGACGCCATCAACCGCATCTACAGCCGGACCAGCAGGGTCGATGAAGTTATGGGCGACATTAAGGGTGAAGACCTTTCCATGATAGCAACGGAATTTGAATCACCCAGGGACCTGCTCGAGCTTACTGAAGAGGCGCCTATTATACGTTTACTTAATGCCCTGTTAATGGAAGCTGTAAAGGAAAAGGCAAGCGATATACATGTTGAACCATACGAAAAAGGACTTGATGTAAGATTCAGGGTAGATGGCATTTTACGAAAAGTGCTGAGCCCCCCGAAAGTAATTCAGGAGGCCCTAATATCAAGGATAAAGATACTCTCCTCTCTCGACATTGCGGAAAAAAGACTCCCGCAGGACGGGCGCATAAAACTTCTTATAGGCGGCAAAGACATTGACATCAGGGTTTCCATAATACCGACTGCTCTCGGTGAAAGAGCAGTCCTCAGGCTGCTTGACAGGCGCTCGGGTGTTTTAAGTCTCGAGATACTCGGACTTTCGGATGATATATTATCTGCCTTCAAAGACTCCCTCTGCAGACAAAACGGAATTATCCTTGTAACAGGGCCTACAGGCTCCGGCAAGACCACAACCCTTTATGCCGCTCTCCTCAGACTTAATACGGAAGAGAGAAATATCATTACAGTTGAAGACCCGGTCGAGTACCAGCTCAGCGGCATCGGGCAAATGCAGATAAATCCCAAAATAGGTTTGACCTTTGCAGCAGGACTCAGGTCCATATTGAGACAGGACCCCGACATAATGATGGTAGGGGAAATAAGAGACTTCGAGACAGCAGAGATAGCGATCCACGCATCACTGACAGGACATCTGGTGCTCAGCACCCTGCATACAAACGATGCGCCGAGCGCTTTAACGAGATTGATAGATATGGGAATAGAGCCGTTCCTTGTGGCGTCATCACTCGTATGCGTTCTGGCCCAAAGGTTGGTCAGGGTGGTCTGTCCTCACTGCAGGGAATCATATACACCGTCCAAACTGGAAACAGACTATCTCGGAGTTGATCCGCTTCCGACCCATCTATATCGCGGCAAAGGCTGTGAAAAATGCCTCGGCAAGGGCTATCTCGGCAGGACCGGTATATATGAATTTCTCGAGATCACGCCTGAGGTGAGGACCATGATCTCGGAAAGAAAAGATGCGCAGGCCATAAGGGCCGCGGCTGTCAGATCAGGATTTAAGACTCTGCAGAGAAATGCAGTTGAAAAGATCATAAACGGTATTACAACAATAGAAGAAGTTCTAAGGGTAACACAGAAGGACAGTGATGTTTAGCAGTCAGAGGTCAGCTATCAGCAGTCAGTTAGCTGAGAGCTGAAAGCTGACCGCTGAAAGCTAAAATTATGCCGATCTTCAAATATCGTGGATATAACAGCGAAGGACTTGAGACCGGGGGGGTTATCGAAGCCGACAGTCAAAAAGACGCCGCTGTAAAGATAAAATCAAAGGGCATCTTTCCAAAGGAGATTTCCGGCGCCATAACAAAGCAGACATTATTGTCGAGTAAATTATCCCCGCTAATTCTCGCAAGCATCACAAGAAGGCTTTCGACCTTATTGGCCTCCGGGGTCCCCCTTACAGAATCCATTGGCGCCTTATCATCAGAGCAAAAAGACAACTGGAAGAATATACTCATAGACCTGAAAGAGAGTCTGTCCGCCGGCGCATCCCTTGCGCGCGCCATGCAGGCCTATCCCGACATCTTCCCTGATTTTTATACGGGCATGATAGCGGCAGGGGAAAGCAGCGGCAAGTTAACTGAGGTACTTTTGAAACTCGCTGACTTTCTTGAAAATGAGAGCAGTATTAAAAGCAAGGTCAAGACCGCGCTTATATATCCAATCTTTATGGCGTCTGTGAGCATACTGATACTGGTATTTCTATTCACCTTTGTCATCCCCAAGATAACAAAGATATTCGAAGATACATCAGCCTCACTGCCTTTTATAACAGTGGTCCTCATCTGGACCAGTAACGTGTTTAAAAATTTTTGGTGGCTCCTGCTTTTAATGACTGCGGGCGTTGTTATGTTATTCAGATGGGTCAGGAAGAACAAAAAGGAAATGATCGACAGTATTCTCCTTAAAGACCCGACAGGCATTCTCATGGGTCTTTATATGCTGCGTTTCAGTATGACAATGGGCTTTCTCCTTGCAGGAGGACTGCCTATCCTGAAATCAATGCAGCTTACTTCAAAGGCAACCGGCAATGTTGTATTGGAAAATAGAATAATGTCCGCCCAGACCCTGGTCTCACAGGGGGCCAGGCTGTCATCAAGCCTCGAAGGCTTTCCGCCGACCCTTTTACAGATAATCTCAACAGGAGAACAGACAGGGAGACTTGCAGAGGTTTTAATAAGGACCTCTGAATCTTATGAGGCGGAGTTTGGAAGAAAACTTCAGGGCGCTATAGGTATCCTTGAGCCAAGTCTCATATTGGTAATGGGGTTGATCGTCGGCTTCATCGTTGTCGCGGTCCTCCTCCCGATATTTGAGCTGAATCAGATAATGCATTAAGCTGACAAACCTGTTTTTACTTGGAATAAAATGTCGAATATAAAAAAAATCATATACAGAGTTCCTTTTCTTCAGCAGAGTCTGGTACTGATACTTTCCATACTGTTCTGTATTGGAATTCTTTTTTACCGCATCCAGGTCTCCGGCAATTTTGATTATGACTATATGTTATGGAATTTATTGCTGGCAATAATACCATACTGTTTTTCCATCCTGATCTACCAGAACTTCAGGGATCACTGCAGGAAAAGTTTTTATGTGCTGCTGGTCTTGTTATGGCTGCTGTTCTATCCGAACGCTCCATATATAATTACCGATATAAAACACTTTAGATTTGTCTATGGCGTTCCATCCTGGATAGATATCCTCATGTTATTTTCATTCGCGTGGACAGGGTTGATACTCGGATTTGCTTCCTTAAGGATGTTTCATATTATGCTGGAAAATAATCTCGGCAGGATATGGGGCTGGTTATTTGTAATGATCGCCATAATACTGAGCAGCTTCGGCGTCTACCTCGGAAGATATTTACGTTACAATAGCTGGCACCTTTTTACTGAACCTCAAACTCTGTTAACCGAGATCAATAATATTGTCCTCAACCCGCATCTTTATCCGGGGATCTACAGCATGATAATATTATTCAGTCTTTTCTTTATCCTTGCATACTTATGTGTCATCTTTTTTATGTTCCCGAATAGAAAGACAGAGTAATCATTTAGCGGCTGCTACAACCATTTCTTCTTTCTGAAAAAGAACAGCATCATAACACTGATAGCAAGCATAACAATCAAGATCACCGGGTAACCTAACCGCCATTCAAGTTCCGGCATGTATTTAAAATTCATTCCATATATACCGGCAATAAATGTCAACGGCATAAAAATAGTCGTAATTATCGTCAGAACTTTCATAACCGCATTCAGCCTGTTGCTTATGCTCGAAAGATAGAGGTCCAGCATTCCCGAGACCATATCACGGTATATTTCAACAGTGTCGATAACCTGAATTGTATGGTCGTAAACATCCCGCAGGAATATACGGGTGGAGTCCTGTATGAGTGCATGGCCCCTCTCCATACCGCTGATGACTTCTCTCAGAGGCCAAACTGCCTTCCTTAAAAAGATCATCTCCCTTTTAAGCATATGTATCTCATGCATTACATTAGTTGTCGGATTTTCAACAAGTTTTTCTTCAAGGAGTTCGATATTGTCCCCGATCTTCTCAAGGATCGTAAAATAATTATCAACTATTGCGTCAATTAAGGAATAAGCAAGATAATCAGCCCCCATTTTTCTGATGCGGCTCTTGTCATTCCTGATCAGCTCCCTCAGATGTGTGAAAACATCCCCTTCTATACCCTCCTGAAAAGAGATCACATAATTGGGTCCCACAATAAGACTTATCTGCTCGGTAGTTATCTCACTCATTTTTTCATTGTAATAGAGCATCTTCAATACGATATACAGGTACTCGTTATAATCCTCTATCTTAGGCCGCTGATCAGTGTCCAGTATATCCTCAAGCACAAGCGTATGAAATGCAAAACATTTCCCGATATTTTCAAGGACCTCAGGCTGATGAACACTGTCCACATTTATCCAGGTTACGGTCGGCCGGTCCCTGAATTGAATACATTCATCTATTTTCTCAATTTCCTTTTCCTGAAAATTAGTCTCATCATAATCCAGGACCGTGATTTTCGTCTTTCCGGCTTTTTTCCTGCCTATATGAACAAGCGTTCCGGGTGGAAGCCCGCTCTTTCTGGACCGTTTTGTAATTAGTTCTGACATTGTTCAATCATCGAAAGGTTTAAGTTGATAATCCGTTTGTGGGTATTTTAGACTAAGAGTCACAAAGTATCAAGAAAATCACCCGGTTTAATTCAATCTTATTAAAAAGGATATAGAATGAAAGAATATAGTAAACAGAGGGGGTTCACCCTTATCGAACTCATGGTGGTCCTGATCATCATCGGAATTCTTGCAGCGCTCATTGCGCCGCGTCTTATCAGCAGGCTGGATGACGCAAAGGTGATGGACGCAAAAGTCCAGATGAAAAATCTTGAGACAGCGCTCAGGCTGTTCAAAGCGGACAATGGATTTTATCCCTCCACTGAACAGGGACTCGGTTCATTGATCTCACCGCCGGTTACAGGCCAGGTCCCTGAACACTACAGGTCCGGAGGATATCTGGAGAAGAGAAATATTCCTGAGGATCCATGGGGAAATGAATATATTTATATATCTCCGGGATCCAAAGGCGATTATGATATTATCACTTACGGAGCCGACGGGCAGCCCGGCGGAGAAGGATACGATGCAGATATATCGAACTGGGACGTGTAAACAAGTTACGAGTTGCGAGTTACGAGTTACGAGTAGAAAAGCTTTTACCCTTGTAGAGCTTGTTATCGTCATTTTCATTATCTCTCTTACCACAGCGTTGGTAATGCCGTCTTTTTGGGATAAGGGAGAGAGGGCCTTAAAGTCTGAAGCGAGGCGCATAAGCAGCACATTGAGATATATATACGATGAAGCCGCCGGCAAAAAACTGATCTATACCGTTAAATTCAATCTTGATAACAATTCCTACACCTTTGAGAGCGAAAAGGAATCCCGTTCTTTTCAGATGGGGAAAGAGGTTATGTTCAAAGACATAATAATTCCTTCACATGGCGAAATCACCGGAGGAGAGGTTGCTATCGAGTTCGGGCCCCTCGGCCCTGAAGAACCCGTAACAGTACATCTGATAAAAAATAAATATGAATATACCGTCATTTTTAATCATTTAAATGGAAGGACAAAAATCCTCGAGGGATATGTTCTATAAAATTTCAAATTTCAAATTTCAAATTTCAAAGAAGGGCTTCACCCTGCTCGAGATCATGATCGCCCTTGCGATCATTGGTTTAACTCTTGTAACGGTACTCCACACGGTCAATTATCATTCCAAAGTTTCATACGAAAATATCATTACAACTCATATGGTCCAATTGGCAAAGGAAAAAATGACCGGCATCGAAACCAACCCGGTTAATTCCAAAGGCGCTATCGACGGTACCGATCTTACATATGAGACCATTGTATCCCCTACGGACGACCCCGCCATGGTCGAGCTGAAAACAGTCGTTAAGGGACAGGGAAAAGAGGTGGTTCTTAATGAAATCGTTAGAATGGGAGTTCAATAGCCGTAGATGAAAATTCTAAATTTCAAATTTCAAATTTCAAATTTCAAATCTAAGGGTTTCACCCTCATCGAGATCCTCATCAGCCTCACCCTCCTGACCATAGTTCTCGGCGCTGTCTACAGTTCATTCTTTTCTGTCCACAGCGTGCTGGAACGCTTTGAGAATGTGTCGCTGAAATATCATGAAGCCAGAACAGCCCTTGACATTATACGCAGGGAGATAGAAAGCGCTTTGCCTAAAAGTCCGGGTGCCATTAAAAAAACTGAGGATAAAACAGCTTTTGTGATCAAGGACAGGGATATAATGGGTAAAAGCACATCTGAGCTGAATCTCACGGCATTCACTTTTAAGGGCAGCGGACTAAATACAATTTCATATTATGTAGAAGAAAAAGACGGAAAACTTAATTTATTAAAAAAAGAATCTCCTGCAGGTATTCAATCTAAAGAGTACCCTATGGAAACTATTGAAGCGATAGACGGCTTTAGCGTTGAGACCTTCTCCAATAATCAATGGGTAAAGACATGGAATAGTGCGAACACGGGCAGGTTGCCGGATATTGTGAGAGTAAGCATTGAGTTTGATGATAACGGGAAAAAGGTAAAGCTTACGGAATACGCAAGACCGCAGTTAAGGAAAAAGTAGTGAAAGACAGAGAACAGAAGACAGGGGACAGAGGACAGAACGGCTCAGCCATTATCATTACTGTGCTGATCGTAACGATACTCGTAGCGCTTGTGGTCGAGTTTGCATACGAGGTTTATATAGACACTGCTGCCTTGTCCAACTGGACTAATGCGCAGAAGGCATCTTTTATCGCCAAATCAGGCCAAACGCTAAGCTCTAAATACATTATAGAACTCAATAAAACTTATAACACACAAAGTGAGGTCGAGTTTTCTGTTGAAAGGGATCTTGGGTCAAACACTCATCTCATAATTATGATTGAAGACGAGAATGCAAAGTTTAATATTAACAGTATTTTAAATAAGGGTACATCTACTCAAAATCCTTTAACCAACTTGCAAAAGCTTTTTGAATACCTTAACATTAACCCTAAACTTGCTCTTGTAATTGCGGACTGGATAGACTCTGACAGCGAGCCGAGAGAGGGACTTACTGATTCGGAAAACAATGCAAAAAATATGTTTCTCCAGAGCATAGATGAACTTAAACTTGTACCTGGATTCGACAAAAAGACTTTTGAAATAATTCGTCCATATATAACTGTATATGGCAGGTCTGATATTATATTCATTAATATCAACACAGCAAAATTGCCTGTGCTTGTAAGCTTTAAAAACATGACAGAAACCCTTGCAAAACGTATTATTGATTATAGAGAAATTACTCCTTTCAAGAAAACATCCGATATATCAAATGTAGAAATTGGGAATCCAGGGACAAACCTTTTGGGCTATATAACAACAACAAGTTCTGATTTCAAGATCACCACCAAAGCAACAGTCAACGAAATCACAAGAGTGATCGAGAGCGTTGTGGATAAATCTAAGAAAATACAATCCTGGAGAGAAGAGTAAATGAGGACAGGTTTTATAGACTGGACAGAGAAAGAGATCAACCTTTTTGTCTTTGAACAGGATGAACACGTTGACACTGTAACGGTTCCGGTTGAAGGCAAATTGGATCCATCTTCTCTGATGCCGCTTCAGAATAAAAATCTGGAGCAGACATATGTAAGCTTGCCATTCAATTTATTAACCTTGCGGGAACTGACCTTCCCTTTCTCCGACAAGTTAAAGATCAAAGATACAATTTCCTATGAACTTGAAGGCCTACTGCTCGGCAGTGTCAGCGATTATTCAATTGATCATATCATCACAGAGACCTTTGACATCGGCTGCAGGGTGCTTGCGGTCTGCATTGAAAAGACAAAACTCGGAGAGATCATAAAAACCTTTTCATCTGCCGGTCTTGAACCAAAGGCGGTCACATCAATAGAGCTGAGCATCTCCGGGGGAAAAAGTGAAAATATCATTGAAGGATCATCTCTAAGCAGAGAATTGAGACTTGAAGCATCTAAAAGAGAGAGCATAACCCCATTGTTAAACCTCAGACAGGATGCACTTTCTTATACAGGTGATATTGAGCGGATGAAAAAAACTATCCGGCTGACCGCTTCGCTTATTTTAATATTAATGCTGATACTGAGTGCACATGCGGTCATAAAATTTGCAGCATGGAAAAAAGAAAATCAGGCGCTTGCGCAGCAATTACAGGCAATTTATCAAAACGTTTTCCCTGAAGACAAAAAGATAATCGATGCCGTAGGACAGTTTAAAGGCAACCTGTCCGTCCTGAAGGAGAAAAGCGCATTATTCGGAGGTATTCCACTTCTCGATATCCTGAATAATATTGCAAACCTCAAGAGCAGGAATATTCTCCTCAATGAATTTAATGCAGACGGGAAAAATCTGATCTTAAAAGGCACTGCTTCATCCTTTGAAGAAGTGGATTCATTCAGGAACGGTCTTACAGGCCCTTTTGAAGGCGTTAAGATCCTGAATTCCGATGCAACTGTCGACAAAAAGATCAACTTCACAATAATTATGCAGGAAAAGACCGCATGATAAAAAAGGTACAAAAAATATTGTTCTTTGACAGATCTTTGTTAGCGCTGTCGTTTGCAATCATTGTAATTGCTTTAACGGCAATCATTGCGTTTGCTTATACCGGAAACCTTGAGAAACAGAACACGACTCTCAAATCCCGGGTTGCAGAAATGCAGTCAATGACAGGAGAAGTGACCGCTTTAAAAAGTACTGTTGATTTAAAAGTGAAGAAGATCGGCTTAACCAAGACCGGGGGTATTGTGCCGGTCCTGGAACAGATGCTCAACTCGCTCGGCATAAAGGCAAAGGCAATAAAACCTCTTGAGAAGAACAAGGTAAAGGACTATATGGAGGAAGATGCAGAACTTGAGATACAGGGCACGGACCTCAACAGTATAGTCAACCTTCTTTATAAAATTGACAACTCCCCTGTGCCCTTGAAGGTAAAGAGCAGCGCTATAAGGACCACATTTGAAGACCCTAATAAATTTATCTTGAAGCTGACGGTGTCGCTGTTAAGCAAGGCGTGAAAACATCAAATGCTTAAATTGCGTTACATCCTGTATTTCATAATCGGCATCCCGGTATTTATCATCCTTGTTTGGCTCTTTGCCGTTCCGGAGGACCTGATACGGCAAAGAATTGAGGATGCGATAGCAAATGCCGGGCAGGGTAGTATCAATGCATCATTAAAGGGTTTAAAAAAAGGCCTCTTCCTGACAGTGCATGCCGACAGTCTTGATCTGAATTTTGACAACTCGCCTGCATTGACCATAACAAACCTTGCAGCCTGCCTTAATCCCAGTTATATGATAAAAAAGCAGCTTGCCTTTTCATTCAAAGGAAAGATGGGGACAGGAGATATCAACGGCCTGTTAAGATATCCTGCAGAAGGAGAAATAAAGATAGAAAGAACTGAGTTAAATGCGGTCCCTTATCTGACTCATCTTGGCATCAAAACCAATGGACATATATCAGCCGATATTCTTCTTAAAAACAAAAGCGCCCGGATCACTTTTCAGGTCCCGGATCTGGACCTGCAGGAATCCACTATAATTATTCCATTCATAAATTCCTTTCACAGAATCAATGGCGCATTATCCGTAACAGGAAACGACATAAAGTTTGAATCTGTCAGCCTTGAAGGCGACAAAGGTTATGCACGACTTAAGGGCGATATCAGGAACAATATCATGGATCTCCGTTTAGAGCTTATGCCTTCAATGGAAAAACTCAACAGTATAGAGTCAATGCTTATCGGAAAATATATCGTCTCACCGGGTTATTACGTAATACCGAGCAAAGGGCCGATGAACTAAAAGCTAAAGCTGACAGCTTGTAGCTATTTACACTTCCAGCACTACACAGGCAATCCCGAACTCTTTCTCATGACTGAGCGACAAATGGCAATGCTTTATCCCCTTGTCTCCGAAAAATTTCTCAAGCCCGCCATGAACCTTTATCGACGGTTTGCCCCTCTCATCATTCATGATCTCAACATCTTTCAGATTAACAAACACCTCAGAACCTATAGCCTTTACAAGCGCTTCTTTTGCAGCAAACCTTACACTTGCAGAAAGATAAGGGTCTTTTTTATCGAAACAGTATGCGGTCTCGTTTTCTGTCAGGAACTTTTCAAAAAACTTCATACCCCATTTCTCGTAAGCATCCTTCATGCGTTCAATTTTAACAAGGTCTATGCCGATACCGTAGATCATTCAATGGTCTCCTTCTCAACTTCAGGGTAAATCTCATCAATCGCCTGTTGTATCTCTATCGTCTTTTGCAAAGCGGTTACAACCTTGCAGTAGTGTTTTATGTCTTCAAGAGATAATGTTTTCCCTTTTCTGTCTTTCAGCCATTTTTCACAAACCTGATAACCGCCGATGTGGTATTCCCAGACTTCAGGCTTAACATTCTCGAAATACTTATCATTGTTTATAAATATTTTCCCATTTTCATATCTCGGTTTTTCGACCTTATTAGTTCCATTGCCCTGAAATTTGGCAATTGGTGGATCAATCTCGAATGATTTAATTAAATGTAGTCCGACAAGTTTCTCGCCATACTCTTCCATCTTTTTAAACAGCTTGTAATCTTTTGTAAAAGGAACTCTCGGAAAATCTATCTTCAGAAATTCAGCGTACTTTGTCCTGTAAACATCAGAGTAGAGAACGGCGTAAATGTAAAAAAGATTTCTTCAGGAGTTGGCTCCTTCTTGTATATTGACGATAGACTCTTCAAAAGAGATTCGGAAATATTTGGTCTTCTTATCTTATAAGGCGTCTCCGGCTCAAATAGCATCAAGACATTGCCTAATGATTTACTCTTCTTGGGTTTCTTTGTGTCGATATAAAGATAAAGAGGAAAAAGATATTCAGTGCTTTGGTTACCATTGTAATATACACCGTGACTCACGAGAGTATTTGCTGCATAAATCCATGAATAATCATAATTGGGAAGGCCTTTTCTTAAAGTAAGTAACCCAAGATTCTCCTGCATCATATGCTGCATCACATCTTGACGGGGCATGCACTGAAAACCACGAGACTTACCAGTGTAATATGTATATCTTATGTCAAATGGTCTATATAATATCGGAACAATTTTCTTCTTATCCAATCCACTTTCTTTGAGGTCTTTCTGTGCAAATTCAACTTTCCAGTCCCTTACATCTTTTCCAAGATCATAAGCTGAACGAGCCAACTCAGTATCAAGTTTTGAAAAGTTTAAAACCGTTTGCCACATTTCTTCCTTTGTCCATCTAATTGTTAAATTGTCCCTTGCTGTAACAATACCCACGCTGTTTACCGGGAAAATATCGGTGATTTTCGGATAGGCTTGATATTGTGACAGAAGCCTCTCATCTCTTGGGACAAAAAAGTAGAATTCGGATTTAGGGATTATCTTTTTCCATTTGGTTGTTGTTATATCGTTTTTATTGAGCCAAGCGTATTTATCTTCTCTGACTCCCCAGAGTTCAGAATGAGAAATCTTTTTCTTTATCCCCTTCTTCTTAATAAACAATGCAATTGCCACTCCCTGCTGAATGTCAAAAACATTCTCATCTTTGGAGCCGTCAGGACATTTTTCTTTCTTAAGACTGTTACCGTGAAGGTCCAGTAAATAAATCTCATCAAAACTCTGCATCAGTGACTGGCGCATTCCTCTGAATGTCGGGTTATCAAGATAGCTGTGGTTAGTAATAAAACCTAAAACACCTTCTCCGACCTGATCAATTTTCCATTGCGCGAAACGAATGAACTTGACATAGTCATCCTGAAGCCATTTGGGGTTTTTCTCCCCGAGAGGTTTACCGTCAACCTGAAAGTATGCCTTTATTTCTTTGCTTATCCAGTCTCCGATATTGCTTGAATGCCCTGAATATGGTGGATTGCCAAGGATTGCAAGGATCGGTTTTTCCTTCTTTACCTTGCCCGCCAGATGTGATTCCTCGGACAACGAAACCATACCAGGCAGAGAAGTCTGTTCAAGTTCCTCCATCTCAAGGGTGTTTGTGAGATAAAGCTTAAATCTGTCATCCTTCTGTAACTTGTATCCCAGTTCTTCAAGGAGAAATGACATCTTTAAATGACCGACTGCATATGGAGCCATCATCAATTCAAATGCGTAAAAGTTTTTGAGAATGTGGGTCTTAATAAAGTCTTTTTTTCCGCCTTCCCCATACCTGGAGGTAAATTCTTCCAGAGCGAGTTTACTTGTTTCAGCGAGAAAAGTTAGTGTCCCTGCTGCAGGGTCTAATACGGTAACAGAATCTGAGGCAAAGCCGTCCTTCTTTCCAAAATATTCTTTAAGGATTATGTTTAAAGAGCGAACAATATAAGAGACAACAGGTTCGGGAGTATAATAGACTCCTCGCTTTTCCCTTTCCTTCGGGTCGTATTCCGCAAGAAACGTTTCATAAAAATAAATGATGGGATCGCTCCCCTTGCCTTCATGATAAAATTCATGAAGTGTCTGTTTTACATCAGCCACTGAAAGAACTTCGGATATATCGTCAACAATCCATTCCATCTGAGGAGGTAAATCTTCAAGGGATATAAATTTAAAAACATCTCTTAATATCCCGATCGTCCTCGGTATATAGTCAAATGCAAGTTTTCTGTTAAAACCGTTTTCAGCGCGTGTCCTTGCCGCAAAAAGACCGTAGGTTATTGTCTGGCTGTAAAGGTCTGCAAAATCTTCTTTTGAAAGTCCGTGAATGAGATACTTTTGAAACGCCTCATAAAAGCCGAGGATAAATCCTTTTCCCATCCTCTCTTCTTCATTCAGCTCTTCAATGATAACCTGCTCTTTTAAAAACCGCGTCCTTTTTGCAAGCTCTACAGCAAGGGTTCTTGCCGTATATGTCTGCGGCAAGGAGAAAGAAAAAAAGCGTTCAAGGAGACTGTAAAATTCCTGCTCTTTTTCAACAGGTGGAATAGTATTGAGTTTTTGTATTAAAAACGGTCTGGCAATCTGAACACTATCGATCATCCGACCATCCCGGTAAAGCCTGAATTCAAAGAAGTTGGTTAATATCAAATTCGGGAAGGTATGCAGATATCGTTTTAATTGGTCGGTGTCTTCTATTTGATCCAGGTATTTAACTGTTGGGGCTTTGGCTTCAATATACCCAACGATATGCTGTTTCCCATCCCACACCCTGAAGTCAGGATTACCGGCTTCGGTCTTTTTCGGCAGAGTGGTAATGTTGATATGCTTCCTGTTTATTGAAGCAGCGTAATTATCAAGAAGTACTTCAAGAACAGAATAATAACTTTCCTCCCTTGCGTCCCCACGTTTGTTGATCTCAAATATTTCCTTGAGGTATGTTTTCAGATTGTCGTGACCGTATTTGGAGGAATCTTTGGACATGAAGAATTATAGCAGAAATCCTTCTGTTTGTTAGTGGAAAATGATTTGGATGTCTTTTAAAATGGTGGGAAAGGGATTTAGTATTCCGTTCGTTATTTATTTATCTTTTTAGCTCTCCAAACGCTATGAAACATATCTTGCATCATGACTGTTAAACCAGACCATTCTTTCTCTTTAAAAAGACTCATTGCCTTTATAACTTTTTGATGTATCTTGAACCTGTTAGGTTGTTTAAGACGTATAATCAATATGCCTTGATGCTTTTCCATCCGTTTCTGCACAAAGCCTTTATCTGTAGTAATCAAAAGCCTTTTGTCTTTCTGAACTACATCCCATATGTCATCGTCTGTCATTCCTTCATTTGCTGTTCCACGAATGTCCGTAACTTCATGATTGAGATTTCGCAGTTCTCTAACGGTCATTGAAGGAATGTTTTCATCAACAAAAATCTTCATGCAACCACTTCATCAGGGATAATCTGATCTTCTGTTAAAGATGCCGCATACTCGATACAAGCAAGAATATCTTCCCGTTTAATAGAAGGATATTCTTCAAGCAGGTCCTCAATAGTATCACCATTTGCCAACATATGCAGAATCTGATGAACTGGAATACGTGTTCCCCTTATACATGCCTGCCCATGACATATCTTTGGATCAATTGTTATTCGTTCAAGCATAACCACACCTCCTTATCAATGTTTTTATCGCATAGCTCTTGTTTTTATTCTACATTAAAACATTGTCCTATGTCCCTGAACGACTACACCCCTATCAACTTCTTCATCTCCCTCACAGCATTCTCCATGCCATCATATACAGAGCGGGCAACGATGCTGTGGCCAATGTATAACCCTCTTATATCTTTAATTGCGATAATATTTTTCACGTTGGTGTAATTTAACCCGTGCCCTGCATTGACGAGCAGTCCTATATCATGTGCCCTGCTTACTGCTTTCTTAACTCTTTTCAATTCTTCAATCTGCTTTTTCCCCTTTGCGTTTGAATAAATGCCTGTATGAATCTCTACCATCGTCGCGCCAAGTTGTTTTGAAATTTCAACATCGGCAATCGCGGGATTTATAAAAAGGCTCACAGGCATTCCTTTACCCTGTATCACATCAATAGCTTTCTTTATCTTCTTTCCGCTCTTTTTCAAATCAAGCCCGCCTTCGGTTGTCAGCTCCGCCCTTTTTTCAGGAACAAGAGTAACCATGTCAGGCCTTACTTTCAATGCAATTCTCACCATTTCATCGGTTGCAGCCATTTCAAGATTCAGCTCAACTTTTTTCACCCTCTTCCTCACCTCTATCAAATCCCTGTCCTGTATGTGCCTTCTGTCTTCTCTTAAGTGAACAGTAATTCCGTCTGCCCCGCCCTTAATGGCAAGTTCAGCGGCCTTCACAGGATCGGGTTCCACATCCTTTCTGGCCTCTCTTACAGTAGCTATATGATCAACGTTAACACCAAGAAGCATAAATCCTCCTTAATTTCAAATTTTAAATTATAAATTTCAAATTTAAAATTGTCACCACAAGTGACATGAAACCCATCTGTTTTTTTCAACTTCACTGAAAGCCGGTATTTCTTTATCACACAATCCAAATCTTTTGGGACAACGCGGATGAAAAGGACATCCCGGGGGGATATGGATCGGACTCGGGACATCACCCTCAAGGATAATCCTCTCCACTTTTTCTCCGAACTCAGGTTTTGGCACAGCTGATAAAAGCGCTTCAGTATAGGGATGCATCGGCCCTTTGAAGAGTTCGGCTGTCCCTGACATCTCTACTATCTTGCCGAGATACATCACTGCAACTTTATCGCTGAAATGCTCTATAGCAGGTAAATTGTGGCTTATAAAAACAAACGCAAGCCCGGAATCTTTCTGCAAGTCGTCGAGCAAGTTTATGATCTGTGCCTGGATGGATACGTCAAGCGCTGAAAGCGGCTCATCCGCAACTATCATTTTAGGTTTTACTGCCAGGGCCCTTGCAATGCAGATCCTCTGTCTCTGCCCTCCGCTGAACTCATGCGGATATTTATAAAGTGAATCGGTATTGAGTCCAACCTTTTCAAGAAGGTCCGCGACACTATCCTTCACTTCTTTTCTTCTCACAATATTATTGACAACGAGCGCCTCGCCGATGGCGTCGAGGATTCTCATTCTTGGATTAAGTGACGCAAGCGGGTCCTGAAATATGATCTGCAGCCCTCTCCTTATTTTTGAAAGTTCCTGTCTCGTGGCATTTGTTACATCAAGTCCGTCGAAGATGATCCTGCCTCCGGTGGTCTCAATTAATTTAAGGATCAGCTTACCAAGCGTCGATTTCCCGCAGCCGCTCTCTCCTACAAGCCCAAAGACCTCAGCCTCATGAACAACAAAACTCACATCATCAACAGCCTTAAGGACATTTCCGCCCTTCACGGGGAAATACTTCCTGACGTTTTCGAGTTTTAACAGCTCTTTCATATTCTTATTATAGTGTCTGTTATAAAGTACTGATTAGCCTTTTCCCCTCTAAAAAGAGGGGCTTAAGGGGTGTGTATTGCAACCGATAAAAGGGAAAACACACCCCCGACCCCTCTTATTAGAGGGGAGGCATCTCATATCTCCATCGCCCTTATGCATCTGCTGAAGTGGTCTGAAAATACCCCATTGTCCCCCTTTTTTAAAGTGGGTGTTACAAGAATTAGTTCCGGTTCTTTTTCCCGACATGCAGGAATAACATAACGGCATCTCGGAGCAAACTTGCATCCTGAGGGAAGTTCATTCAATCCCGGGACCTGTCCCGGTACAGGGATCAGTTTTTCCCCCTTTCTTTTAGGCAACGATTCAAGCAGTCCCCTTGTGTAAGGATGCCGGGGATTAAGAAAGATATCTTTGACGGATGCCTTTTCGACTATCCTGCCTGCGTACATCACCTCCACCCTTAGTGCCCATTCAGCAACAATGCCAAGATCATGCGTGATAAGCAGTATTGACATCTCATTTTTCACTTTCAGCTCCCCTATCAATTCAAGTATCTGAGCCTGTATTGTGACGTCCAGCGCTGTAGTAGGTTCATCAGCAATTATTAGCGAAGGGCTGCAGGCTATTGCCATGGCGATCATTATCCTTTGTCTCATCCCGCCGCTCATCTGGTGCGGGTAGTCCTTTACCCGCAACTCAGGTGATGGCATCTTTACACTTCTCAGAAGTTCAACGGTCCTGTCCATTGCCTCTTTTTTTGTAATATTAAAATGTGTTGACAATACTTCTGCGATCTGAAATCCTACGGTAAAAACAGGATTGAGAGAGGTCATCGGTTCCTGAAAGACCATTGATATATCCCGGCCCCTCATCCGGCGCAGATCTTCAGCGCTTTTTATCAAAATATCTTCGCCTTTAAAAAATATTCTTCCCGAGGAAGCGGCATTTGGAGGCAGAAGCCTCATTATAGACAGCGCGGTAAGCGTCTTTCCGCTCCCGCTTTCTCCTACAATTGCAAAAAAATCTTCACGGTCGACTCTGAAACCGATACTGTCAACTGCCTTTAAGGATTTTTCGTCAAAAGTAAACGAAACATTTAAGTCTTCGACGGAAAGGAGGGGATAATGCATTTGATTATAATAGCATATTTATTTTTTGTTATATTTATAACAGAATACAGTTAAAGAATTTATATTAAAAAGCCGTATAATGGATATTGAGCGAGCTCAATTTTATTGGCTAAATTAAAGTAAAGGACATTGATTTGTCAAGGCACTGTATTATAAAAAAACAACAAGTTGACTTACTGAATGTAAATTTGTTAATTTATGAGTTATTTAATATATAAATATTTTTTTTCGAGGTAAATACATGCCAAAAAAGACAGCAACTGCAAAGAAAAAAACAGTAAAACCAGGAAAAATGTCCAAACCACAAAAAACAAAAAAAGTTGAAAAACAGAGTAAAATAAAGATTATGAAAACAAAACCCAAAAACACGACAGCAAAGAAAAAAGAAGGAACTGTGACGCCAAGAGAAAAAATATTGCAGGAGATAAAACAGAAGCTCTTGTCTCAAAGAGATTCATTACTGAGAGAGGCAGAGGACACACTAAACATACTTCCAGTTGAACTCAATTTTCCTGATATGGGAGATCAGGCAACAGCAGAGACTGACAGGAACTTCATACTGCGGTTGAGAGACAGGGAGCGCCTGTTGTTGAAAAAGATTGAAGAGACCATTGAGCGTATCGACAGCAAAGAGTATGGCATGTGCGTAGAATGCGGCAACGAAATCGGCACTAAAAGACTTGAGGCTCGGCCTGTCACAGCATTATGCATAGACTGCAAAACCCGTCAGGAAGAAGAGGAAAGAATAGCCGAAGGCGGATAATATCCGCCACCGTAGCTCAAATGGAAGAGCAATGCATTCGTAATGCATAGGTTAGGGGTTCAACTCCCCTCGGTGGCTTTAATGAATTATGCGTTTCCTGTCCTGATTAAATCCTGTTTGAGATACCCTGCGGTATAAGACCACAGGGTGTTGAACATCCTTAATTACCTTCTATCCCGGCATTTTGAAAGCATTATGGGTGATTGCCGTGTGGATCGCCGGTGCTTTCTTTAGTGGACAGCAATTCTACATCAAAGATCAGAGTAGAATTAGGCCCTATTTCACGGCCTGCGCCTCGTTCCCCGTAAGCAAGGTTTGAAGGTATATACAACTGCCATTTTGATCCGACTTTCATAAGCTGCAGCGCTTCGGTCCAGCCGGAGATTACGGCGTTAGCCTGAAATGATGCAGATTGACCATGACGTTCTGAGCTGTCAAATTCAGTCCCGTCAATTAACGTGCCTCGATAATTAACAGTTACTGTATCAGTTGCATTAGGGATCGCACCGGTACCTTCCTTTACGACCTTATACTGTAATCCGCTCGGCAGTGCAACCACTCCTTCTTTCTTCATGTTCCCGGCAAGAAAAGCCTCCCCGTCTTTTTTGTTCTTATCCGTGATCTCTTTCATCCGCTCCATCTGCTTAGCCATCATCTCTTTTTTAAAATTTTCCATGGTTTCCTGTATTTCCTGTCCTGTCATCAACGGCTCTTTCCCGGATAATATATCCTTAAGCCCCCTTGAAAGGATATCCAGGTCGATATCTATTGACTGGTTCTTAATATTGTTACCGATATCCATGCCAATGATGTAACTTACCTTGTCCCTCTGCGACTTCAAAACACTTTTCTCTTCTGCTTTTTCTTCTGCATAAACTGAACCTGCTAAAAATACGATACTTAATACCGCAATAATGACTCTCATGTTGCCTCCATTTAATGTAATGTATTGTTCAGGGATTTTATTACAGGAAGTATTATAAAAATATTCCTTGAAATAATCTACTTCTTGTCAGTAATAGTTTCTTCAGTAATTTGATCTTTTTGAGACTCAGGAGACTTTTGTCTCTCTATGATCAAAGCTATACCAGGTTTTTTATTATTATTTCTATTTTCAGCAGAAGGGACAATAATGAAATCCTTCTCAAACAGTTTTATTATTGTTACAAGGGAGGCCATCGCAGCCTCGTCAGCAGTACTAACATACAGCCTTGAAAGTTCAATATCACCTTTATAATTATATAGGGCATCCCATAATACTTTACCTTCCAGTTCCTTTATGGTTACTATCATTGTACTGTTTTGCCACGTAAAAGGTCCTCCAGAAGCAATTTCTGTATCCATGGACTGGTACCCAAAGGTTTCACTGCCTGTATACCATGAATTTCCATAAAGCACATTATTGACATAACCGTTGGAAGCACCAGCAAAACCCTTTCTTGATTTGCTCATAAATACTATGTCAATAACAGTATTGAACGGCTCTTCACCATGCATACGCAGGTATTTCCCAAATTCTGCCGATGCGGTCTTAAATATAAGTTTATCCATTGCAAGATTACCCGATCTGACCCTGACCTGGTATGTTTTATTAACTGTGATCGAGGAAAGGTTTGCTGCCTGTTTGTTTATGCTAATGGTTGAGCAGTTGCTGAGATTAAAAATAATTAATCCTGCAATGAGTAACTTTAAATATTTCATAACATTCGAAAACCAATCGCTCTCTTAATAATTAGGGTCTGTTTATATGCTCAGTTTATGACCATTATTCGGCTATTGAATTTGTGTAAAAATATTGTCAACAGCAATTACTAATTCTCCTTCAACAATAAAACCGGCCTTGTTCCCGAAGAAAGACAGATCCGGGATCTCATCTATAATATTATCATTTATATAAAACTGCACCTTATTATCCTTCTTTGCAATTTTAAGAACATTTATCCCACCCTGATTGTAAGCAGTTTTTTTTATCTTTCCGTTTGCCAGCTCCTGTAAGGAGCCGTTCTTATACTTGCTGATTGAATAGAACCCGTTTTCTTTGATCTGAAAAGTATAATTATTAAGAGAGTCCTTTGCTCCAAATACAAACCCATACGAACGATTATCCGGACTTTTTACAATCAGCCCATAAGAATAGTTGCCTGGATTTGTCACCGGTCTTATGGAAGCTTCTGCTACGAAGTTTAAATCAACTGGCAGATTATATCTGCAAAATATAATATACGGGCCTTTTTTCCTCTTATTCTCTATAAAATATTCACCGTTTTTGATTGTGGTGGAAGCCATATTTGTATCAAATATACCCCAGTTATTCGCGTTGTCACTGAATGTGTCTTTATAGGTGGTGATATTTTTCTGCTGCAACGCTGGAACTGAAACAGGTTCCATCTTTGTCTCAACAACTGATTCAGTTTCTTTCCCGGTCTTTACAGGAATATCGGGAATTAATGTCTTTGCAGCGAAATGTTCCGGAGTTCCATTATTAGTACCTGTTGTTGGAAGCTGTTCTGTCTCAGGTAGTTTCTGCAAAGGGATATGACCGGGCTGAACCTTAGTGGATAAATCTAAGGGTTGGTCGGATCTGTCCTGTTTATTTTCCAGTATCATTGCATTTTGTGATCGTGCCGTTTCAGTAAGCTTCTGGTTTGCTGACGTATTAGTTTTAGTCTCACTTTCAGATACTGAAGGGTTGTCTATATAAATGTGCTGAAAGAACTCCGGATTTGCAGGAGAGGGAATGATACTATTATCCCTTTCTTTAAGACTGCCGGATCTTAAATACAAGACAACACCTATAGCAATTATAATAACCGTAACTATCGGGATATATGAACGGTTTATCTTTTCCTTAATTTCAGAAGCTACAGGGATGTCATGGGTGAGCGCCTGTTCATTATAAGATGGTTTCCCTTTGTCCTGATATACATTTATATCTGCAGGCTCCGGAATATCCTTATCGGTTCTCTGAAACGCTTTAAATAAAAGATCTTTCTCCTCTACACTCGCTTGAGATGAAAATCTTTCCTGGTTCTCCAGCGTCATTAAGGAATCACCGTCTTTATTGACATATGACCCTGTAAGTTTATTTTTTTCTACAGCTACAAGATCTGATATCCTCTTCTTTGCATTCTCTTCAATTTCTTTAAAATTTATCCCTGCCGTACAGTTATACCAGGAATCCTTTCTCCAAGCAATCTCTCCAATGGCAGAAACAGAAAATTTACTGTCAGAATGTTTAAGATTACACTCAATGGTTTCTCCCTTTTCAAAGTCGAATATCTGAGAATCGAGACTGAATCCGTCCCTGGAAATATTGTTTGTTACGCCCAGAGAATACTCTGTCGTCTTATTGAACGATTTATATTCTACAATAAGAAAAATGTCGGATCTTTCGGATCGTCTTTTTTCAAGCAGCATCTATACTCCTGTCTAAATTTTCATTGCAGAATCTATATGATTAAGATTGGATAACAAGTTCGGACATTTTTTTCGCTCTGTACGCTAATTTAAATTTATATTTAATTTTAACATATAGAGCCTAAAGAAGGTTACCACAACAGTTTACTAAGAATGCCTTAATATATTGCAGTAAAGAAAATTTTATATAATATTTCTGTAGCCTCATTATCTGTTTCAGTTAATCAAGCCTCTTCAAGCCTTGATCCGCTTCCTGGTCCATTCTATCAAACCTCCGGCGGAGATCAGTTCCTGCATGAACGGAGGGATGGTTTTTGCTGCATACTCTTCACCTTTTGTTATATTCCTGATCTTACCCTTATCTGCATCTATTTCGATCTCGTCGCCTTGATCGATCTTTTCTGAAGCCTCTTCCGATTCAAAGATGGGAAGCCCGATATTAAAGGCGTTCCTGTAGAATATTCTCGCGAAGCTTTTCGCAAGCACCGCCTGAATTCCCGCAGCTTTTATTGCAATGGGGGCATGCTCACGTGAAGAGCCGCAGCCGAAATTTGACTTTGCAATAATCATATCCCCTGCTTTCAGCTTTGAGGGAAAGTCCTTGTCAGCATCCTCCATCAAATGCTTTGCAAGCTCCTTCGGGTCCGATGTATTCAGGTAACGCGCCGGGATGATCGCATCGGTATCTATATTGTCGCCAAATTTCCATGTTTTACCTTTAAGAATCATTGTATCCTCCTAAAAATGAATCCGCAGATTACACAGATTTCACAGATTACTTTTAAAGCATTTTTTTATTAATCTGTGCAATCTGCGAAATCTGTGGATAAATCCTCTTTGATCTTTTAATTCACTTCTTCCGGCACCGCTATCCTTCCCATTACCGCTGACGCTGCCGCAACCGCAGGGTTTGAGAGATAAACTTCACTTTCGGGATGCCCCATCCTGCCTACAAAATTCCGGTTGGTCGTTGCGATCGCCTTTTCACCTTTTGCAAGGATCCCCATATGCCCGCCCAAACACGGGCCGCAGGTCGGAGTTGAGAATACCGCCCCTGCGTTCACAAATATCTCCGCCAGACCTTCCTTCATAGAATCGAGATAGATCTGCTGTGTTGCCGGAATTACAATCATTCTGACATTGGGATGGACCTTCTTCCCTTTTATCACCTGTGCCGCCTCTCTCAAATCCTCAAGCCTTCCATTTGTGCAGGAGCCGACAACTACCTGGTCAATTGTGATCAATGAAAGCTCTGCAGCAGGCTTTGTGTTCGATGGCAAATGAGGGCAGGATACGGTCAACGGGATCTTTGAGCAATCATATTCCTTAACCTCAACATACTTTGCATCTTTGTCGGATGAATAAAATTTATATTCACGTTTGGCCCTGCCCTTAACATATTGTTCAGTTATTTCATCAGGCGCTATGATACCGTTCTTCCCTCCGGCCTCTATAGCCATATTGCACATGGTCAACCTTGCATACATTGGCAGTGAACTGATGACCTCGCCTGTAAATTCCATGGCCCTGTAAAGAGCGCCGTCAACTCCTATATCGCCGATCGTGTGCAGTATCAGGTCTTTTCCGCCAACCCATTTATTCAATTTTCCATAATAGATGAATTTCATGGACTCAGGCACTTTGAACCAGCATTCACCAGTTGCCATTGCAGACGCCACATCTGTTGAACCTACGCCTGTTGCAAAGGCTCCGAGCCCTCCATATGTGCAGGTGTGACTGTCTGCGCCTATGATCAGATCTCCAGGCACCACAAGCCCCTGCTCCGGAAGAAGCGCATGTTCCACTCCCATCCTCCCGACCTCAAAATAGAGGCTGAGGCCGTATTCTCTTGAAAACTCCCTCAGCATCTTGCACTGCTCAGCAGCCTTGATGTCTTTTTGAGGAGCAAAGTGGTCAGGTATAAAAGCAACCCTGTCCTTGTCAAATACATTTTTCACGCCGATCTTTTTGAATTCTGTTATCGAGATCGGCGCGGTTATGTCATTGGCAAGGATGAGATCAACCTTCGCGTTGATCAATTCCCCTGCTGATACCTCTTTCCTGCTGCAGTGAGCTGCAAGGATCTTTTCCGTAATAGTCACAGTTCCTCCTGAAAAAGTTGATTGACCTGAAACCGCATAAGCAGGCGGAGACGTCTCTCAGGATTTTTTTGTTTTTAAAGTCCTCAATCTCGCGATATCCTCCTGATAGCCGTAAATATGCGCGCCGGAGCTGTAAGCATACATTGGTCCGCTTTTAAGGTCAGTCTCTTCCGCAACATATCTTTTCAGGAGTTCAATTCCGCCGAGGTTGGTTGGAAGGCCTGCCCATAGATCCCAGGAACGGAAATAGCAGCTTACAGTAAGGATATTTTCATCATTAACAGGCACGACTTTAAAATCAAGAAGTCTCAGGCATGGCGGATCAAGTTTCCCGTCATTGCCAATACAAAGGTCATGGTCTTCTGGCGAACCTATCTCTACTATTGCCTGGTTTGTAAGAGGTGTTTCTTTCAGCGTCTCTATTACCCGTTCGAGCTGGGTGCCGCCTTTCGGCATAGGGTAGTGAATTCTGCTTGCGTATTTGTAAGTCTCATTCTCCGACAATTCAGGGTTCATCAGGTAATTTACAAAATAATCTTCAATATATTCCATTGTAGTCGGAGCAGGTAAATTTGATCCGGGCGGCATCACAGGGATCATGTCTTCAGACGGATGTTCAATAAAAATAGCCAATCCCGGATATTGAAGTCTGTATTGTTCTTTTTCGAAAGAACCTTTCTGGATCTTCTGTGTATAGGAATTTTCAAAGATATTGTAGATTATCTGGAACCACGCATCAGAGATCGTTTTGGCATTTATACAAAATGGAAACATAGACACTCCTGTAATTTTTATTTTTGCGGATTTAGCCTATCACAAATATCACTAAAAAGTCATTGATTCCTGTATAACTAATGTTACTCAAATAACTGCTATTGCAGGCGGCCTTCTTCTTTCAATTTCCTGATTATACTCTGGATCTCAGGCAGAACCTCCATCGCCGCTTTTTCTCCCTCAAGGATAGCCTCATGTCTCTTTGTGAAATCGCTTGAACCTATATATCCCACCTTTGGTTTTATCACTATATCAGCATGTGAGAGTTGTGTCAGAGCGATCCTGGAATACATGATGGTCAAAGATTTCAGCAGCATGTCAATAGTCCCTTCCGGCCGGGTAGTGTCAACATCGGAGGAAATGTCCACTGCTATGACGACATCTGCTCCGAGCTGTTTTGCAGCATCCACCGCTACCGGGCTCACAATGCCTCCGTCAGCATAAAGCCGGTCTCCTATCGTAACAGGCCTGAACACTCCCGGTATAGAGCAGCTCGCACGGACTACTGTACCTGTGTTACCGCTGCTGAAGATCATTTCACTGCCGCTTTGAATATCAGTGGCAACCGCATAGAAGGGTATCTTAAGCTTTTCAACCGGAATATTTTCTGTCTTCTTATTAATAAATTCCTCCAGCGCTTCACCCTTAATAAATCCTATATCAGGCATGCCGAAATCTATTATGTCCGACCGCTGTAATGAAAATGAAAGCTCCTGTAACTGAAATGCGTTGTAACCGTATGCATAAAGACAGCCTACAAAACTCCCTGCGCTTGTGCCGACTATCATATGAACGGGAATCCTGTTTGATTCAAGAACCTTCAGAACTCCTATATGCGCAAAGCCTTTTGATGCCCCGGCGCCGAGTACTACGGCTATTTTTGCAGGTTTAGACGGCGGAAGTATCTGCGGCGCACATGAAGTGATGAAAAAGGAGAGAATAAGAAAAATAATAAATTTATGGAAATATTTATCTGTTATCATAAGTTAATGGCTTACTTTGTTATTGACCTGAAAATAAACATTTCTTATTTACAAAATCTCCCCTCACCCCTCTTTGTCAAAGAGGGGAACACACCCCTTAATCCCCTCTTAATAGAGGGGAATTAGTCCCCCCTACCTTTTTCTCGCCGCCAGTTTGTTCAGGGCGTTTATATAGGCCTTTGCAGAAGCGATTATGATATCCGTATCATTGCCGTGACCACTGACCGAATTGCTGTCTTCTTCAAGTGAGACCACAACTTCCCCGAGCGCATCGGTCCCGCCCGTAATAGCCTTTACCTCATATTTAAGCAGATTGCTTTTTGTATCCGTTATTGAGGCAATAGCCTTAAAGACGGCATCCACGGGTCCGTCTCCGTGCTCTGTCTTTTCAATTATCTCTCCGTTGATCTTGAGCTTAATGACAGCATTTGGTCTTTGGTTCATACCTGATGAAACATTAAGGTCGAAAAGACTGTATTTTTCAGGCACCGTCGTGAATTCTTCTGTAATAAGAAATTCGAGATCTTCGTCATAAATCTCCTTTTTCAGATCGGCAAGTCTTTTAAAACGCTCAAATGCTTTGTTCAGCTCCTCGTCGTTCAAGGTATATCCTAATTCATTCAGCCTGGTCCTGAAGGCATGCCTTCCTGAATGCTTGCCGAGGACGAATTTTGTTTTATGAAGTCCGACAGTTTCAGGTCTGATAATCTCGTACGTGGATTTTTCTTTCAGCAGACCGTCCTGATGTATCCCGGACTCATGTGCAAAGGCATTGGCGCCTACAATGGCTTTATTGGGCTGGACATACATACCGGTGATCTTTGTAACAAGCCTGCTGCTCCGCATTATTTCCTCGGTCCTGATATTTGTATCGGCGTTGAATATGTCGCGCCGCGTTCTCAATGCCATAACAACCTCTTCCATGGAACAGTTGCCTGCGCGCTCTCCGATGCCGTTGACTGTGCATTCGATCTGCCCTGCCCCGTTAAGGACCGCTGACAGAGAATTAGATGCTGCAAGCCCGAGATCATTGTGACAATGAACGGAGATCACGGCCTTATCGATATTTTTAACCTTTTCAAATATCGCCTTTATCATCGCTCCGAATTCACTGGGTATGCTGTAGCCGACGGTATCCGGTATATTCACTGTCAAAGCGCCTGCTGCAATTACAGCCTCAACAACTTCGCATAGATACCCTATATCGGTTCGTGTTGCGTCCATTGGTGAGAATTCAACGTCGTCAACAAAGCTCTTTGCAAGCTGTACCATCGCAACAGAGCGTTTCAGGGCTTCTTCGCGGCTGACACGGAACTGATGTTTAAGATGGATATCAGAAGTTGAATGAAATGTATGAATCCGTTTTTTAGGCGCCTCCCTGATCGCTTCCCATGCACGCTTGATATCCTCTTCTTTGGCCCTTGCAAGGCTGCAGATGACAGGGCCTTCCACCTCATTGCCTATGGTCTTGATGGCCTCAAAATCTCCGGGTGATGCGATCGCAAATCCGGCTTCAATGATATCTACCCCGAGCCTTGCAAGCTGTTTTGCTACCTGAAGCTTCTCCCCTACATTCATGGAAGCTCCAGGGGACTGCTCTCCGTCTCTTAATGTCGTATCAAAGATTTTTATTGTTCTCATAATGGTCCACTTAAATCGTCTTTTTCAATTTCCTTTTTCTATGGAACAAATATGTTCCCTCAATGATCCCCCATATTACATAAATAATTGAGAAAATAAATATCACTATTTCCGGGTACATAAATATAAGCACAAAAGCCGCTCCTATAACTACAAGAAGCCAGAAGGGCTTCCTTTCTTTAAAGTTTATCTCTTTCAATGCGTGAAAGCGCATGGTGCTTACCATAAGCACTGCAAGCAGGAAAGGCAGAAAAAGAAAAATATAATTCTTCCCTCCCGGACTTCCCCATACATCACTATAAAATAAAACAAGAGACGCCACCACTGTGCCAGCCCCGGGAATGGGCAAACCTGTAAACGCCTTGCTCTCGGTAGTGACCATCTGTACGTTGTATCGCGCAAGTCTCAGGGCGCCGCAGATCACATAGATAAATACTGCTCCCCATCCGATCCTGCCGAAGGCATGCAGGTCACCCCAGCTATAAATTAAGACGGCAGGAGCAACTCCGAATGCCACAAGGTCTGAAAGTGAATCCAGTTCAACCCCGAATTTAGTTGTGCTGTTTGTCAGTCTCGCAACCCATCCGTCAAGCCCGTCAAAAATATTGGCTATCAATATCGCCCATGCAGCGTATATAAAATGGTCTTTAAAGCATGCAAGAATGGCATAGAAGCCGCAGAACATCCCGCAAAGCGTTAATGTGTTTGGCAGTAAATAAATTCCTTTTTTCATAATGTGTTTTTGTAGGGGCGGGTTTCAAACCCGCCCTTACTTAATTGTTCCTAATACCGTTTCTCCCGCCGTTACCTTGTCGCCTGATTTTACCTTAACTGCAGTACTTAAAGGCAAGAAGACATCAAGCCGCGAACTGAATTTAATTACACCGTACCTCTGTCCCTGTTTAAGAGCATCCCCGGGTTTTACCCTGCAGACAGCCCGCCTCGCAACATAGCCTGCGATCTGTTTTACCACAATCCTGCCGTGCTTGTCGTTCTCAAGAAGCATGGATATATGCTCATTTACAATTGAAGCCTCGTCTTTAAAAGCAGAGAGAAATTTTCCCGGAAAGTATTTTACTTCTCTTACCATTCCATCGCATGGAGCCCTGTTGACATGAACGTTCAACGGTGACATAAAAATGCTTATCTTCAATGCATTCTCATGTAATATCTCATCCTCTTTCGCTTCGGTAATGACGATAATTTTCCCGTCAGCCGGAGAATAGAATGCATTTTTTTCAGGGGCAGTGGTCCGGTCGGGATCCCTGAAAAAATAGAACATGAACAGCGTAAGTATCACGAAAACCGCTGTCAGCCAGTGAATCCTGAGAAGAGCTGCCACAGCCGTGAATGCAGCAAATGTGATTATGAAGGGATAACCTTCTTGTGCGAATTGGAACATGATTATATAAAAATCTCCCCTAACCCCTCTTTGTCAAAGAGGGGGATAAATTCCCCCTTTGACAAAGGGGGATTAAGGGGGATTTTTTCTTACTGACAACTGACAACTGACAACTAACCACTGTTCTCATGCCTTTGACTTGTCCACCAGTTTACCCTTTTTGAGCCATGGCATCATCGCACGGAGCTTTTCGCCAACTTCTTCAATCTGGTGCTGCTCTCCCTTTCTTGTAAGGGCGGTAAAGACCGGTTTATTTGCCTTGCATTCAAGCATCCAGTCTCTCGCAAACTCGCCTGACTGGATCTCGTTGAGGATCTTTTTCATTTCTTTTTTCGTTTCATCAGTGATCACCCGCGGGCCTCTTGTCAGGTCGCCGTATTGAGCGGTATTGCTTATTGAGTATCTCATGTTCGATATCCCGCCTTCATAAAGCAGATCAACGATCAGTTTGACCTCGTGAAGACATTCAAAATAAGCCATCTCAGAAGCATACCCTGCTTCAACAAGCGTTTCATAACCCGCCATTATCAATGAGGTCAAACCGCCGCACAATACCACCTGTTCACCAAAAAGGTCTGTCTCTGTCTCCTCCCTGAATGTGGTCTCAATGATCCCGGCCCTGCCTCCGCCGATCGCAGAGGCGTATGCAAGTGCTATCTCCTTTGCATCCTTGGAAGGGTCCTGCTGAACCGCAATAAGACATGGAACTCCGCTTCCCTTTGTGTATTCAGCTCTGACAAGATGTCCCGGGCCTTTCGGTGCAACCATGAAGACATTCGTATCAGCAGAGGGGACTATCTGGTTGAAATGGATATTGAAACCATGTGCAAAAGCAAGATAAGAGCCTTTTTTAATATTCGGCGCAATTTCATTATTATATACATCAGCCTGATATTCATCCGGGAGAAGTATCATTATCACATCGGCTTTTTTGGCAGCTGCCGCAGGCAGCATTGCCTCAAATCCGGCCTTTTTGGCCTTGTCAAAACTCGCTCCCTTCCTTATACCTATGATGACATTCTCGCCGCTTTCCTTTAAATTGTTTGCATGTGCATGCCCCTGGCTTCCATATCCCATAATGCAGATGGTTTTGCCTTTCAATGCTCCCTTTTTAATATCTTTATCATAGTAAATTTTCATGACGCCTCCATAAAATTCTTTAGTTCTATTCTAAATTATAATTCCCGTCTCATACAGACCCTGAAATAATATCAGATTTAAAGGGGTTTTTGAAAGTGTAAACATTTCAACATATATAAGTTTTCTGAATAAGTTGCTGTAATGTCGCAGTTGTGGAGACTTGACTATAAATTTCAAAAGAGAGGAAAAGGAGAGCAAATAAATGATCATACGCTTTCATAAAGTTTGTCAGAGTGATTTAAACATCCATGCTTTATAACTAACCAGGATCAACAACATCAACTTTCGTTTAATATAGAAGACTTCAAACATTAATAAATAGTTTTGGGATAGTTGTGGCTATAAATGCAATAAAAGATAATACCTGCGTATCAATATGATGAAGGAATATGATAACCGTAGGGGCGGGTTTGAAACCCGCCCCTACAATTGGATATTAATCTGCAAACAACCTT
>JAGVGM010000145.1 GCA_020057065.1 Thermodesulfovibrionia bacterium | reverse complement strand
TGTTCCATAATCGCCTCCTATCTGATAGCTTAACAGCTAACAGATTATAAGGCAATTTAATCGTTTTTGCAAATATCCAACTTTTATGTCGCAGACCCCATCAAATACGACATCAAATACCGCTACCCTTTGCTTTTCTTGCCTTTGCGTGTAGCTGTTTCTTTGTCTCCTGAATGCGCAATCTTATCCAGGATGCCGTTTATAAACGGGGCTGACTCTTCTGTTGAGTATTTCTTGGCGATCTCGAGGGCCTCATTCATTACTACAGACGGGGGAATGTCCTTTCTGTAAAGAAGTTCATAAGCTGCGGCGCGGAGGATGTTCCTGTCAATAACCGCCATCCTTGCGATGGACCAGTGTTCAGCAGCTTTTTTTATTGCTTCGTCTATCTCGGTGATATGCTCCTGTGTACTTGCGACAATAACACGTGTGAACTCTTTGACCTCTGTATCTTCATCATTACCTTCCCAGAATTCATTCCACACGCCTTCATTAAAACCACTGCCTGTCAAATCGATCTGAAACAGGATCTGTAATGCATATTCTCTGGATCGTCGCCGTTTCATAAAAAAGTGACCAGTGAAAAATAGGCGGTCAGCTGACAGCGATTAGCGGTCAGCGTATTTTCCCTGATTGCTGATTGCTGATTGCTGACAGCTTTCTTTTTACTCATAATTTTTTAAGGAGTTGTGCCATTTCAATTGCTACCATAGCCGCATCCCAGCCTTTGTTGCCGCTTTTTGAGCCGGCCCTTTCAATAGCCTGTTCAATCGTATCAGTTGTTAATACACCGAATGCTATCGGAACGCCTGTATCCATGGAAGCAGTGGCAATGCCCTTGGAAGCTTCTGCAGCAACATAATCAAAGTGAGGAGTTGCGCCTCGAATTATTGTTCCAAGGCAGATAACCGCATCATATGATTTTTTTTGGGCGGCTTTTTTTGCAACAAGCGGTAACTCAAAGGAACCGGGGACTTTTATGATATCAATATTTTTTTCAGCAGCTCCATGTCTTATAAGCGCATCAATAGCGCCTTCAAGAAGCCTTCCGGTTATAAATTCATTAAAACGGCTTACAATTATTGCAAATCTAAGTCCTTCTGCCTGTAATTCTCCTTCAATTCTTTTCATGATGTCCTCCCTAAATTTGTAAGGGCGGGTTTAAAACCCGCCCCTACATTAAAAATCACACATTCTTCAAAATGTGTCCAAGTTTTTTCTTTTTTATTGAAAGGTATTTGATATTCTTCTCGTGTGGTTTTATTTCTATTGGAACTCGTTCAATTATGCGCAAGCCGTACCCTTCAAGTCCGATCAGCTTTTTAGGATTATTTGTCATCAACCGCATTTTACGAACACCGAGGTTGACAAGTATCTGAGCTCCGATGCCGTAATCCCTCAGATCAGGTTTGAAACCGAGTTTTACATTTGCTTCAACCGTATCCAGTCCTTTATCCTGCAGTGCATAAGCTTTCAGTTTATTCACAATCCCGATCCCCCTGCCTTCCTGCTTCATGTATAAGAGCACGCCCTTGTCTTCCTTCTTTATCATCGCCAGGGCTTTGTGCAATTGCTCCCCGCAGTCGCATCTCTTTGAGGCAAAGACATCGCCGGTAAGACATTCGGAATGTACCCTGACAAGAATGTCCTCATCAGGCGAGATACTGCCTTTAACAAGAGCAATATGGAGTGAATCGTCTACCAGATTGCCGAATGCAATGGCTGTAAATTCACCGCCATATGCGGTTGGTATTGTCGTCGTGGCAAGCCTTGTCACAAGGCATTCATTGCGCATCCTGTATTGAATAAGGTCTTTAACTGTGACCATTTTCAAACCATGTTTACGTGCAAACTTTACAAGCTGGGGAACCCTTGACATTGTGCCGTCGTCGTTCATTATCTCACAAATAACACCGGAAGGATTAAGCCCTGCCAGTCTTGCCAAATCAACGGAGCCTTCGGTCTGTCCCGCGCGCTGCAATACGCCGCCTGGTTGCGCCCTTAATGGAAAGACATGCCCCGGACTCACTATATCTTCAGGCTTGGCCTTTGGGTTAATTGCAGTCTTGATGGTCTTTGCCCTATCATGTGCTGAAATACCGGTGGTAACACCCTTTCTCGCCTCTATGGAAACGGTAAATGCCGTGCCGAATTTGGACATATTCATGTCCGCCATCATAGGGAGGTTGAGAGCTTTTACCTTTTCAGGGGTTAATGAGAGACAGATTAACCCTCTGCCGTATTTAGCCATAAAATTTATTGCTTCGGGGGTTATCTTTTCTGCAGCAATAGTAAGGTCGCCTTCATTTTCCCGGTCCTCATCGTCTAAAAGGATAATTATCTTGCCTTTTTTTATGTCTTCGATGGCTTCGCCTATCGTGTTGAATTTGTATTTTCCGCTCATTATTATTCTCCAAATTTCAAAAGCTGTCAGCTCATAGCTATCAGCTGTTATTTAACAAACCCTTCCTCTTTCAGTAATTCCATAAGACCTTTATCGGTATCTTTCCTGTTTAATAATTTTTCAACGTACTTGCCGATAATATCAACCTCTATGTTCACTTTATTGCCGATACCTTTTTCCCCTATATTTGTAGCCTTTAAAGTGTGCGGAATGATCGCTACACTAAAAGATTTATTGTCTGTTTCTACCACTGTCAGGCTTATCCCGTCAACTGCTGCCGAACCTTTGTTCACTACATATTTCAATATTTCAGGAGAAGACTCAAAAGTATAAAAAGTATATTCTCCGGCCTGCTTTTTGCTTTTTATCACTCCGACTCCGTCTACATGTCCTGTCACAATGTGCCCGCCGAGACGGTCGGATAATTTCAGGGCACGTTCAAGGTTTACCTGATCGCCGGCTTTTAGCTCTCCAAGGTTTGTGCTTCGCACTGTCTCAGGAGATATGTCAAAAGATAAATCCCCCCTCCCCCCCTTTTGCAAAGGGGGGCTTTGGGGGGATTTGTTTTCTGTAACAGTAAGGCAAACGCCGTTTATGGAAATACTGTCACCAGGATTCACTTCAAGATCGGTTAACGGCCTTAATGACAATCTGATCCCATTCCCCGTTTTTTCAACAGAGGCAACCGCTCCTATAGTTTCAATAAGTCCTGTAAACATTATTTATAAAAAGCTGTTAGCTGTAAGCTTATAGCTGACAGCTAATGGATAAGCCTTCCTATCCTGCTCCACCTTACTTTATCAAGGAAACTGCCGTCATTATTCCACGACCAGTACATTATAAATGCCTTGCCTTTTATCTCATCCATACTTACAACTCCCCAGAAGCGGCTGTCATAACTCTGGTCCCTGTTGTCTCCCATTACAAACACACTATTGTGAGGAACTTTAAAAGGACCAAAATTGTCTCTTGTCGCTTTTTCAATATCAGGATCAGAATGTTCTATGAACGGCTCATTTTGAAGTGTATCATTTACGTATACTTTTTTGTCTTTTATCTCGATCATATCCCCTCCGATACCAACAACCCTTTTTATAAAATCCTTGCAGTCATCCTGGAACAGGTACCCGGGATTTCCATTCTCCCATGCGTTTTGAAGCCTTGACGAGATATTAGTGGTAACGCTTGTACATTCCGGCTTTTCCCTGTTTTTCGGGAAAGAAAAGACAATTATATCTCCTTTTTGGGGTTGTTTGAAGATCAAAGTCTTTGTGTCAGTAAGTGGTATATTGAGACCATAAATAAATTTACTTACAAGTATATGATCACCTACAAGTAATGTCGGGATCATGGACCCCGATGGTATTTTAAAAGCCTGAACAACAAAAGCCCTGATAAGAAGCGCAAGAAAAATAGCAATTGTTATAGCTTCAAAATATTCACGGATCTTTGATTTCTTTTTCTTAGCAGCCAAACTGTTTTCTCCCTCTACTCTCTATTTTTTATTTCACTTTCAGCACCGCCAGAAAGGCCTCCTGCGGAACCTCTACTCTCCCAACCTGTTTCATTCTCTTTTTGCCCTCTTTCTGCTTTTCAAGCAGCTTTCTCTTTCTTGATATATCCCCGCCGTAACATTTTGCAAGAACGTTCTTCCGCATTGCCTTGATGGTTTCTCTTGCAATAATTTTGCTCCCTATGGCTGCCTGAATAATGACTTCAAACATTTGTCTCGGTATTAGTTCCCGCAGTTTTTCTGCAATCTGTCTTCCCTTGCTATGGGCGTTTCCCCTGTGAACGATCATTGAAAGGGCGTCAACGGGCTCTCCATTTAATAGCAGGTCCAGCTTGATAAGCTGTGACTCCCTGTATCCTATGAATTCATAATCCATAGAAGCATAACCGCTTGACAGGGATTTTAGTTTATCATAAAAGTCCCACAATATCTCATTCAGCGGCATTTCATAAGTTACGATTATCCGGTCTTTCCCCATGTAATTAAAGTCCTTCTGCGCCCCTCGCCGCTCCTGACAGAGTTCGAGCATCGCTCCAATATATTTTTGCGGTACGAAGATCACTACCTTAACAAAGGGCTCCTCAATGCTTTCATACTGCTGTGGCAGTTTTGCCGGACTGTCAATATACACGATTTCATCAGGGGATTTTATAACCTTGTAAATGACAGTGGGAGCGGTGTTCACAAGTTCAAGCTGAAACTCTCTTTCAAGCCGCTCTTTTATTATCTCCATATGCAGCAGCCCGAGAAATCCGCAACGAAAACCAAAACCGAGAGCAGTTGAAGTCTCCGGCTCAAAACTGAAAGATGCATCATTAAGTCTCAATTTCTCCAGCGCATCTTTTAACTCCGCATACTGATTGGTTTCAGTCGGATAGAGACCGCTGAAGACCATCGGCTTAATATCTTTGTATCCCGGACATGGCTCGGAAGCCTGATTCTCCATGTCAGTAATAGTATCGCCCACCTTTGTATCCGATACGCTTCTAATGCTTGCGATTATATAGCCCACCTCGCCTGCTTCGAGCAAATCAACTGTTTTTTTATGAGGAGTAAATACTCCGACTTCCAGAACTTCGTAAGTCTTCTGTGCAGCCATAAGCAAGATCTTTGAGCCCTTCTTCACTTCACCGTCAAACAATCTTACGAGCACAATAACTCCCTGGTAGTTATCAAACCATGAATCAAAAATAAGAGCCTTGAGGGGACGGTCTTTGCTGCCTGCCGGCGGCGGCACTTTCCTGACAATGGCTTCAAGTACGTCATGAACTCCTGTGCCTTCTTTTGCGGAGGTGAATATTACATCCGAGCAGTCAATACCTACAGCCTCCTCGATCTGTGCTCTTACTCTTTCGGGTTCCGCGCTTGGGAGATCAATCTTGTTTATTATCGGTATTATCTCAAGATTGTGGTCCATAGCCAAATATGTATTCGCCAGTGTCTGTGCCTCAACCCCCTGCGAGGCGTCAACTATAAGCAAAGCGCCTTCACATGAGGCAAGGCTGCGCGAGACCTCATATGAAAAATCGACGTGACCCGGAGTATCAATAAGGTTGAGTATATAGTCCTTTCCGTCTGAAGCTGTATAATTAAGTCTCACGGCGTGTGCCTTAATGGTTATTCCACGTTCCTGCTCCAGATCCATTGAATCCAGCACCTGCTTGCTCATTTCCCGCTGCGATAGAGCGCCTGTTATCTCCAATATGCGGTCGGCAAGCGTGGATTTGCCGTGGTCAATATGGGCGATAATGGAAAAGTTTCTTATGTTATTGCCGGACATAAAATTAATGAGTAATGAGTAATGAACAATTTAAAAAATATACTTCCTTAATTGTTCATTGATAATTATTAATTGATAATTGTCTGTAATTAACTGCATAATTTAGATTAAATCACAGATTAGTTTAAGACCCCTCGATTAACAGAGAGTTTCCTGAAGAGCAAACCGGCAGCGCCAATAGATCCGGCGTCTTTTGCCATAGTGCTTTTGAGAATTTCGATATTTGATACATACGGTTTAAAGCTGCGCTTAAAGGCCTCTTTTGTCAATTCTTCAATAAATAAATCCCATGCGCCTATAAGCCCTCCGCCGATTATTACGGCTTCGAGGCTGAAGATATTGATCATATTTGATATCCCTATACCAAGATAATGCCCTACTTCCCTGAAAATCTCTCTGCTCAGGTTGTCGCCGTCAAGGGCTTTGTGAAAAACGATCTCCGGAGTTATTTTGTAATAATTGCCGTCGCAGCAATCAGCCAATGAACTTTTTACTCCACTCTCAAGTGAGGTTATTGCTCTGTCAATAATAGCCCTGCCCGAGGCATATGACTCAAGACAGCCGTGGCTGCCGCAGGGACAAAAACGCCCCTTTGGTTCAATGATTACATGCCCTATTTCAAAAGGGCCTTCATACAGTTCTCCATTATATATATGCCCTCCTCCAAGTCCTGTTCCAAGTGTGAGAACAATAAAATTATTTTTTTGCATTCCGGCGCCTACCCATTTTTCCCCATACGCATAAGCATTTGCATCGTTTTCGATCACGACCGGCAAAGAAAATTCCTTTTCAAATATCTCTCTGATAGGCAACCCGTCTACTGAAGCAATGTTTGGTGATTTTATGATTTTCCCGTTTTTCCTGTCTATAAGGCCGGCAACTCCTATGCCGATACCAACAATATCTGCACCGGATATGGCCGCTTTGGTTTTTTCATCATTCAAGAAATCCCTTACGTTTTTAATTAACAGCTCATCAACCCTGTCAGGACCTGATCTGGCAGCTGAAAGAGTACGAATTTGGAGGTCTTGAAGCACTCTGCCTTCTTCAGTGGCCAGAATGATCTTTGTATTTGTTGCGCCTATATCTATGCCAATTGCAATTTTCATTTTCTTTCACCATGAAACTAATCAAGGAAACAGCAATAATCGGGCAATCTGAATATTATCACATTTTTGAATTTTGTGTAAATATTCAGAACCAACAATAAGAACAATGCTCGATCGCCTGGTATGAGAGTATTTAAAAATCAGATTCAAACTGATGAATGCAATAGAATATTGTAAATTTCTTCAAATCTATGCGCATTCTTGATAAACGCTTTCAAAATAGCAGGATCAAAATGGCCGGGACTGGTCCTTCCGTCCCCTTCAGTGATAATCCTGAAGGCCTCCTCGTGCGAGTATCCGGGTTTGTAGACCCTTTGATTCCTTATTGCATCATACTGGTCAGCTATCCCGACAATCCTTCCCTCAAAGGGAATATTGTCTCCGGCTAATCCTCCGGGATATCCCGTTCCATCCCATTTTTCATGATGATTTAATGCGATGGATTCTGCCATTTGCAGAACAGGATGCGATGATCCTGACAAAATTCTTTCGCCGGTTGTTGTGTGAGTTTTTATTTGTTCAAACTCTTCATAAGTAAGCCCTCCCGGTTTTAAAAGAATGCTGTCAGCAATCCCTATCTTGCCAATGTCATGCAGGGGGCTCGAAAGTTTTATAGTCTGAATAAAATCCTCAGGCATTCCCAATTCTCTGGAAAGGAGCTCCGCATAAGAACCTATTCTGGATACATGTTCCATTGCTTCTATATCTCTGAACTCTGCTACCGTTGTTAAACGTTTTACAATATCATTGCTCAGATTTTCTGCACGCTTTTTTGCAATTTCCAGTTCCTCGGTTCTTTGCAGCACCATATTTTCAAGGTAACGATTATAATCTTCCTTAAGTTTTAAATAATTATTATGCTGAATTGCCTTTTTTATGGAATGATGCAGGTAGTCGGGGTGAAAAGGTTTTAAGATGAAATCAAAGGCCCCTTTTTTTATCGCAGCTATTGCTATATCCATATCAGCAAATCCGGTCATTAAAATTACCGGTATTTGATTGTTAAACTGACGTATTTTTTCGAGCAGTTCAATCCCTGAAATTTCAGGCATAACGATGTCGGTAAGAACAACGTCAATGTTATCCTTCTGAATTTTATCCATTGCCTCAGATGCACCGTCATAGGCAAATACTGAATAATCATTTATTTCATTCAAATACAAAAAAATAGAGTCGCGCACATCTGCATCGTCATCTACCACAAGGATTACTTTTTTATCCGTTTTATTCATTCTTCACCCGATGTTATTATAACCTAAGTTGAGCGATTCTTTTTTGTCATTCCGGTTTGTCCGGAATCTTCCCTTGTTGTAAGAAGGATTCCCGACAAGCGGGAATGACTCTTATTAGGTGATTATATTTTCACAAAATGCTCTATGTCTTCATGAAAGAATCGCTCAATTCAGGTGTTATCATTTTGCAGTGCACAGCTTTTTCATGTTATCATTCCTGGCAAAGGGAGAAATTCCTTTTTGAAATTGCTTCACACTTAAGCAAGGGTATAATGGCAAAAAAAACAAAAGGTGGAAACATCAAACCTGCTTTCATTGCAGGCATCGGCGCTTCCGCAGGAGGGCTTGAGGCCCTTGAAGAGTTCTTCTCCCATATGCCTTCTGACAGCGGTTTATCTTTTATAGTCATCCAGCATTTGCCTTCAGACCACAAGAGCGTTATTGACTCCCTTATAAAGAAATATACAAAGATGAAATCCATGCAAATCAAAGACGGTATGAAGCTCGAGCCTGACTGCATCTATTTCAGTCCGCCTCACAGCGATGTGGCGGTTATGAATGAGGCCCTGTATTTAATGGAGCCCTCAGAGATTCATGGAACAAGGCTGCCGATAAACTTCTTTTTCCGTTCCCTCGCCGAGTCTCACGGGGAGAAGGCCATCTGCATAATTCTCTCAGGAACCGGATCAGACGGCACTTCAGGGCTGAAAGCAGTAAAAGGTGCAGGCGGGATGGTCATGGCCCAGGACATAAAACAGGCCGGATTCTGCGGCATGCCGGAAAGCGCCATAAGCACAGGACTTGTTGACTATGTACTACCGGTAGAAAAGATGCCCGGGATACTCATGCAATATGTTAAGCATTTTCATGCTATCAGGGAAAAGAGACTTATTGCGGATCAAGAGGAATTTGACAATTATCTGCAAAAAATACTTATCCTGATACGCTCAAGAACAGGACACGGTTTTTCCGGCTACAAAGAGCAAACCATCAGGCGGAGGACTGAACGACGGATGGTGATGGGTGCACGACAAATTTTTTGGTAACCCTGTCAGGCACAAGACCGTGTCTCCCAGAAGTCTTCCCATCTATTGCTGAGGAAGCAGCAGCGGAGAGCA
>JAGVGM010000107.1 GCA_020057065.1 Thermodesulfovibrionia bacterium | reverse complement strand
TGTTCCATAATCGCCTCCTATCTGATAGCTTAACAGCTAACAGATTATAAGGCAATTTAATCGTTTTTGCAAATATCCAACTTTTATGTCGCAGACCCCCCCTTTGCTTTCTTTGCTTTCTCAGGATGCTTGTCTACTACGAGAAGCATTCAGAACATCCGCCAACGCACATAATGCCGCAATTGGCTAAGGTGCTCGGCGTATCAACCAATCAGTTATTAGGAGTCGAGAAGACGCAGAAGCAAGGACAGCCGCCTCTGGAGACGTTTCAGCCAAGTCGAAAAACTCCCCCCTCCTAAACGCAAGCAGATTGTTCAGATCCTCGATGCGTTCTTAGGAAGTAAAAAGCTGAAGAAGGGCGGGTAAACTTTTTTCTGTAGTTTGTTTACTCCTTAATATCTCGCAATGCCTTTCTTGCCGCATCCTCAATCGCAGAGCACATAGCCTTTGCCGACTCAGGACAATGTTTACTGCTATTAGCTATTATCTTTTCTATCTCAGATTTATCAGCGGTTGCATCAATGTGCCTCAGCACGAATGTGTAAAAATCTTGGTCTGACGAGGTGAGATTAATAAGCGTTTCTATCCCCTCCCATTGATCTGCAAACATTCGTACGACCGAATCGGAATATCCTTCGGCTATAGCCCCATCATCACAGTGTCGAAATCTTTTAAACGATTTGTAAATATCTTCCCAATTATTGAGCCTTGAAACTGAGTTTTCAGCTTCTATTGCATCAGGTTTAGTACAATATCTCTCTTTAGCAGATGCATTCCAATACAGGGAGATTATCAATAGTATAGGTATTAATATCTTCATCATTTAACCGTAATAGTTGTAAGCGGATCAGTTGTATTCAAATCTGAAATATCTTGCGTGCCTTGATCGGTTGTTCGAATGCAGCCATGCGTCGGAGATTGAGGGCCGCGACGCCCTGAATGTACACCCATGCCGGTTCTCCCCGGAACGTCAAAGACAAAATTTCCATGTGAGCCATATGGTCCAGTTGGACTACTTTCAGGATGTGGCGTGTGATACAAATATGGATAGGTGCTAGAAGGCCAAGGGCCGTTGCTGTTGCTCGTCGTATTATTCCCGGCCGGGTATTGGCCAACCACGTTACCAGAACTATTATATAGTGTTAGCGTTCCGGTGCCGGAGTTATAAGTAAGACTCGAAAGTCCTAATGGATCAATTTCATTGACCGGATTATTTCCGACATATCTGAAAAAATTTACATCCCCACCGTTAAGCCTGAGCGGGTCTTCAGAAATAAATCTCCCTGTATCAGCATCATAATATCGCGCCCTGTAGTAATAGAGACCTGTCTCTTCATCATACTCTCTGCCGGTGTAAGTAAACGGCTGTTTCGGATTCGGGTCTAACACAGAGGTTATTTTGCCATAGGCGTTATACTCATAGCGGTGAGCAAGATCACCAACGCCATCAGTTAATGCAGTTATCGAACCCAATCCGTCTTGATGATAATAATAACTCTGCCCATTCTTCTCCATTGACAGCGACTCGTCAATCCCAAGCCCATGCGTGTATTTCGCGATCATATTTCCGTTTCCATCATACTCGATGACGATATCCTCACCGTCATAAAGATACTTCGTTATTATACCATTGACGTTCTTCTCTATTCTCCTGCTAAAAGGATCGTACTTGTATGAGGCTGTCGTTCCCGGGTTCGTAACCTGTACAAGCCTGTTTTGTGTGTCATATGTAAGGGTGGTAATTTCCCCTGTCGTCCTGTTTGTCTTTTGTGTCATGTTTCCGTTGTTGTCATATTGGTATGTATATGTTGAATCTTCAAGAAGCCTGTTGCCTGCATCTACTGTTATCCCAACCCTGTTGCCCACAGGGTCATAGCTGTACTGCTCCGTAGGAAGTGCGGGATGTGTTGCCTGCACAAGCCTGTAGAATTTCATCATAAGTGTAGTTGTGTGTACCTGTCGTATCCGTCATGCCTGTCCTGTTGCCTTTATTGTCATGTGTATAGGCATAGGTGTTTATTGTTGATGGTACTGTGTTCTGCGCCAGCATGTTCACAAGCCTGTTTATAGCATCATAGGTATACGTTGTTGTAACACCGTTCGGATAGTTAAGGCCAGTTCTTTGTCCAAGTGAATTATAGCTGAAAGTAAACGTCTTATTTAATGGATTTGTTTCAGAGATCGGTTGATTCAGAGTATTGTAGACATATGCTGTTGTCCCCGCCGGGCTTGCCATGGACAGCCTGTTTGAGCTTGTGTCATACGTATAAGAAACATTCCTGTTTAAGCTGTCTACTATTGCGGTTATTCTGTTCAACGCGTCATAACTGATTGCATAGCTCATGTTCTGGTTTGCCGCCCCTGTGATATTCCCGTTATTATCATAGGTAAAGATGGTCTGTGTGGCGTCAGGATGGGTTATCGTTACCGGACGGTTACGGTAGTCATAAGTGTAAGTTGTCGTCCTTAACATTGCATCTTTTACCGAAGTTATATTGCTCTGCGAGTCATAGGTATGTTTTTCAATATATTTCCCGTTCTCATTCTTGATGCCTGTAAGTCTGTAACTGGCAACCGCTGATATGTAGATATACTCATACTTAAGCTTGCTCCCGTCCGGATAGGTGACTGTGCCGAGATATCCTGAAGATGTAAGAAAGGTATACGTATATTGTTTCCCGTCAGGAAGGGTAATGGAATTTATTTTGCCTGGGGCATTGGTTATAATTATTTCTCTGCCCGCAGCGTCAGTTATTTTTGTAAGACGATTACTGGTGTCACGAGTAAATGTGACTCGATTACCGTTCCTGTCAACCATCGCTATCAGATAGCCTGCTGTATTAAATTCCTCTTTCGCACCGTCTTTTGATTCTCTCGTAAAAGTGCCGTCCTGATGCTTTATCAGCCAGTTCGTAACTCCCTTGGGAATATCAGCTTCATAGACGATATCTCCGTTGGTATCATTATCTAAGTTTGTATTATTGTAGTAATAAATCGAAGCGTCAGGGTTTAGAATCTTATAAAGATTATTTGAAAGACTCATGACCCTTGTATCAAAGCTATTGCTCCACTGGTAGCCAAAACCCCTTAATAAGGTGCCCTTGCTATTGTAATATCTGGTGAAATTTACCGGCATTATACCTTTAAGAGAAAAATCGGTAATAGATGTATATACCTCGCCGCTTGCCACATTTACATCCAACACCCATTCCGCAAGTCGGCTCTTCGTCCGTGATGACGCTAGAGATGCATTTATCCAAAGTGGAATTGAAGGTCCCGCCGGGCGGGCAAATTGGGGGGAACATATAACACTGCCTTTGTGCACCAGCGAACGTGTATCCTGCAGGACAGTTAATGGTTTTTCCTATCCAACACAATCTACCTCCACTACCATATAACGCTCCGCCATCGGGGCAATCCGGAGCTTTCCGACATACGCCTTTGCCGTCACCATCCACACCTCCATATCCACTACAATCACATGGAGGTCCATTCTCTTCACCACAATAATAAGCACCGGTATCAAACACTTTAAGTGATGCCGATCCGCATGCGCAATAAGTAGGAGCCTCGCAAATAAATGTATCGTAATTAAATGTATACGAAAGCGAAGCACATATATATTCAGGCTCCGCAACACACTGGGAGCCATCAAACGAACCATCCGGACACAACGGTTCAGCCTCGCATTTGTTTGTAACTGCATTAAAAGAATAACCTGAAACGCAATACGATGACCCTGCCTCCGCATATTTAATAAATAAAAAAACAAACATTAGAATAATAATAACCGTGCTAAAAGCAGATGCTTTCTTAACATATTTTTTTATCATGTATCCTCCATGTATTGAACAACGATATTTGTATTTCAATAATTAAAAAAAACATGCCGCCGATATAAGCAACATGTTTTTTGATTTTTTCTAATAGAGAATTTAAGTTTGTCTGTCTGTCTGTCTGTCTGTGCAAGATTGATGTCCGAAGATATTAAATCCCCATAAAGCCTTCTCCCCTTCAAAAAATTGTAGTTCTTGAAACACTGATTTTAAATAAGGATGTTAATGTTAGACCACAACCCGCATGATGCTTGTCAAGAAAAAAATTACATATGGTAAAATATGCACTTCAATGAATAATTAACAATGAACAATGAGTAATTACGGAGTTATTAATTAATCGCTCTGCAGAGAGGTTGTTGCTTGGAAGAAAAGTATAATCCAAAAGATATAGAGAAGAAATGGCAGGAATATTGGGAGAGGGGGAATCTGTTTTCCGTCACTGAAGACAGCAGCGCCCCGAAGTTCTACTGCCTTGAGATGTTCCCCTATCCTTCCGGCAGGATACATATGGGCCATGTCAGGAACTATGTGATCGGCGATGTTATTGCCAGATACAAGAGAATGCGGGGGTTTAATGTTCTGCATCCTATGGGGTGGGATTCCTTCGGACTTCCGGCTGAAAACGCTGCCATAAAACACAAGGTACATCCTGCAAAATGGACCTTTGAAAATATTGACTACATGAAGAGTCAATTAAAGAAGCTGGGACTGAGTTATGACTGGGGGCGTGAAGTAGCGACCTGCAAGCCTGAATATTACAAATGGAACCAGTGGTTCTTTCTTAAAATGCATGAACGAGGCCTCGCATACAAAAAGGCCTCATCAGTAAACTGGTGCCCCTCCTGCGATACTGTTCTTGCAAATGAACAGGTCATAGATGATAAATGCTGGCGCTGTGACAGCGTTGTTATCCAGAAAGAACTTGAGCAGTGGTTCTTCAGGATCACAGATTATGCTGAGGAACTATTAAAAGATGCTGACTCTTTGAGCGGCTGGCCTGAAAAAGTTGTCACTATGCAACGTAACTGGATCGGACGCAGTGAAGGCGTTGAGGTTGATTTCAGGATAGCTGATTTAGAAAAGAGCATACGAATTTTCACTACAAGACAGGACACTCTCTACGGGGCCACATTCATGAGCATAGCAAAGAAACATCCGCTCGTTGAAGAATTAATAAAAAATCCCCCCTCGCCCCCCTTTGACAAAGGGGGGTTGGGGGGATTTACTCCGGCAAGTCTGATGAAGGACATAGAATCACTTTCAGAAGACCCGGAGAAAAAAGAAGGGGTCTTCACCGGATATTATGCTGAAAATCCACTCACCGGTGATAAGATCCCGATTTGGGTCGCGAATTTCGTCCTCATGGAATACGGTACCGGAGCGGTCATGGCAGTACCTGCGCACGACCAGAGGGATTTTGAGTTTGCGAAGAAGTATGATTTACCAATAAAAGAAGTGATACTGCCGGGAGAAAAGAGTTTAGAGTCAGGCGTAGGGGCGATTCATGAATCGCCCCTACAAGCTTTTGAGGAAGACGGTACTCTCGTGAATTCCGCGCAATTTTCCGGTCTTCCTTCCAAAGAAGCAAGGGAAAAGATAGCGGATCATATTGAACAAAAAGGCCTCGGGAAAAAGGTTGTCAATTATAAACTGAGGGACTGGGGAATATCACGTCAAAGATACTGGGGAACTCCGATCCCGGTAATCTACTGCCCATCCTGCGGCATTGTCCCGGTTCCTGAAAATGAACTTCCTGTCATTCTTCCTGAGGATATTGTGTTCAAAGGCAAAGGGGCTTCTCCGCTATCGGAGGCAAAACATTTTATAAACACAAAATGCCCTAAATGCAACTCGTCTGCAAAAAGGGAAACGGATACAATGGATACCTTTGTGGATTCATCATGGTATTTTATCGCTTACTGTTTCGGTGGAAACGATAAAATCAGTTTTTCCTCTGAACTCCTAACTCCTAACTCTAAACTCTCTTACTGGATGCCTGTTGATCAATACATAGGAGGCATTGAACATGCAGTTCTCCACTTGCTGTATTCGCGATTCTTCACAAAGGTCATAAGAGATATCGGTCTTATAGAAATAAACGAGCCTTTTACCAGCCTCCTGACACAGGGCATGGTCATTAAAGACGGCGCAAAAATGTCAAAATCAAAAGGCAATGTCGTGGACCCGGATTTCCTGATCAACAAATACGGTACGGATACCGTGAGGGTGTTCTGCATGTTTGCCGCACCGCCTGAGAGGGACCTCGAATGGTCTGATCAGGGAGTGGAAGGCGCTTACCGCTTCTTGAACAGAGTATGGGGACTAGCATATAAATACAGTGCGGAGGTGCGGAAGTGCGGAAGTGCGGAAGTAATGGAGACTGTAATTTCCGAACTTACGGACTTGCGAACTTCCGCACTTCTCCGGAAGACCCATCAAACCATCAAAAAGGTCACCGGCTGCATAGAACGCGATTATCATTTCAATACGGCTATTGCAGCGTTAATGGAACTTATAAATGAAATCACCTCATTTAATTCTAAAAGTGATACGGACCGGGAAGTCTTGAGCTTCAGTATCCGTCAGATGATCTTGCTTCTTTCGCCTTTTGCACCGCATATTGCGGAAGAGCTATGGCAGCAAACCGGTGAAAAAGAAAGCATCCTGAAAGAATCGTGGCCGGTTTGGGATGAAGAGATCGCAAAAGAAGAAGAGATCGAGCTCGTAATCCAGATAAACGGCAAGCTGAGGGGAAAGATAATGATACCTGCCGGGCTTGACGATGACGCAGTAAAAGAAAAGGCGTTTGCAGACCCGAAGGTCCAGGAACTTCTCAGAGGCAAGACTCTTAAAAAGATCGTGGTCGTCAAGGGAAAGCTTGTTAATATAGTAGTTTGAGAACTAATAATGAGTAATGAACAATGAATAATGAACAAAATAAAATCAGAGGCTTGAAGTTTCTTTTTTTCTTATTATTAATTATTAATTACTCATTGTTCATTGTCTCCTGCGGTTATCATATGATCGGCTCGAAGCTTTTACCTTTTAATTCCATTACTATCAAGCAGGTCCAGAATAAAACATACGAACCAGGGCTTGAGGAAAAACTTCATAATGCGCTTTCAAAGGAATTTATCAGCCAGGGGATCGAGGTGCAAAGATCAGGCAGCGACGTTGAGATAGAAGCAACAATCAATAATTTCGAGCTGGGCTCTATCGGGGCGATCGATGATAAGATCAAGGAGCAGTCAATAATAATGAAAGTTTACATTAAACTCGTTGATCATGGGGATATCACTGAATTTAAGTCAATGGAGTCCCCAATAAAAATTACATTCCAAACCACCGGAACTGTTACTGAAAGTGTTGCTCACAAAGAAAGAGCGGCAGAAAAGGCCTGCAATGAAATTGCAAAAGAAATAGTGGGCAGGATCATTCTGAAATATGCCAAATAAAGCGCTCCTGAAAGAATTTCAAAAGGGGCTTCCGGGCGCCCTCTATTTTCTCTGGAGCGATGAAGCTTTTTTCCTGGATAACGCCCTTTCAAAATTTATCGAAGTGGTCCTTGACGCAAGTCCGGTGGATTTTAATTATGACGTCTATTATCCTTCCTCTTCCGCTCAGGAGGTTTTGAACGCTGCAGCAACCCTCCCCTTTATGGCGCGGAGGCGTTTGGTGGTCCTTAAGGATTTTCATCAGTTCACCTCATCAAGCATCAAAGCTCTGACCCCTTATTTCAGAGAGCCGGCAGAATCAGCCTGCATGGTGATCCTTTCTCAAAAAGCTCCCGCATCATCTTTGGACGTTGACTGGAAAGTTTACCCTTTAAATATAAATGAAAGAGACATACCGGAATGGTTAAGGCAGACAGCTCTGAAGAAAGGCATAAGACTGACGGATGATGCGATAGATCACCTGATAGATTATGTCGGATATGAAATAGGATCCTTGATGATGGAAATAGAAAAATTGTCCCTGCTGGAAAAAAAGACGGTCAGCAGCAAAGACCTTACTGATTCAATCAGCATGATGCGGGAATATACGACCTTTGATCTTGTGGACTCCCTTGTATCAGGACAAAGCGCAAGGGCCTTCAGAATTTTAAAAGCCCTGTTTTCAGGCAGAAGCGATCCCCCGGCAATCATCGGAACCCTGAACTGGCATTACAAACAATTTTATTCCCTGTGGGTAAATAAAGGCAAAAGGCCGGCAAAGATGCGTGAAAAGACATACAGGACGCTTGTAAAATACGTGCCTTCTTTTAAAGAAGAAAACTTCTGCCGTATTTTTCAGAACCTGCACGAAGCCGATTTAGGCGTGAAATCATCAGGTAGACCCGAGCTTGTGCTTGAGGTTTTGCTTATTAAGCTGCTTCAGCAGGATGCATGGAATTGACAAGTGTTGTGAGACGTGAAACATTTCTTGAGGCGGTATTTCTGTGTATAATCCCTGTTCTTGCCGCTTTATCAATTCCCGAAACAGCTTTTTTCAGAGCAACCCGTGCACCTTCGGCGTTTTTTTCTGCAACCATTTTCTCAACATTTTTTGTAAAGGTTTTCAGCGTGTTTTTTACTGCCCTGTTTTCCAGTGTCTTTACTTTTGACTGTCTGGCCCTTTTAAGAACCGACTTACTTCTCTTAGGCGCTGCTTTTGCTGGCAATTGATTGCCCTCCTTACATATTGAAAATTAATAATTATTCTATAAAAATGTTATATTTTTTAACATTAACAGTGTGTTAAAGTCAACAGTTGAACTCAATTATCAATGAACAATGAGGAATGAACAATTAAGGAATTGTTTTTATTTCCTTAATTACTCATTCATAATTGATAATTGCTCATTATAAAAGACATGGATGAAAAGAAAAGATTAACAAAAGCCGCAGGAAAGATGTCCATAGCCACATTTATCAGCCGGATACTCGGTTTTGTGAGGGACATGATATTTGCGTTGTATTTCGGCGCTACCGGGCTTTCAGATACATTTTTTGCGGCATTCAGAATCCCAAACCTGTTAAGAGAACTTTTTGCAGAGGGATCAATGTCTTCCGCATTCATTCCCGTATTAACCGAATACCGTGAGAAATATGGTGAGGAAGAAGCTAACCGGCTTGTAAGAATAGTATTTACATTTATCAGTATCGTTGTCTCAATCATATGTTTTATCGGCATAGTCTTTTCTCCCGCCATTGTTACTGTTATTGCACCGGGATTTTTGAGTTCGCCGGAAAAATTTTCATTGACTGTGCTTTTAACAAGGATAATGTTCCCTTTCCTTCTATTTATCAGTCTTGCCGCATTGATAATGGGAGCGTTGAATACAAAGAAAGTTTTTTTTATCCCTGCACTGGCCCCTGCCGTGCTGAATATAGTCCTGATCCTGAGTATTGTATTTTTTGAATCAAGGGCCAGGCAGCCTATAATGGCAGCTGCGATAGGTGTTATGATCGGGGGGTTTGTTCAGTTCGCCTTTCAGCTTCCGGCTTTTTACAAAAAAGGATATAAACTCGGATTTGACACGGCCTTCAGTCATCCGGGCCTTAAAAAGATATCCCTCCTGCTGGTCCCTGCAACGCTCGCTTTATCAGTGAGTCAGATCAATATCGTTGTCAGCAACATACTCGCTTCATATCTCCCGCCCGGCAGCATCACATATCTTTTTTATTCCATGCGGCTGATACAATTCCCTATCGGCATATTTGGCGTCGCGATGGGTATGGCTGTGCTCCCGACACTTTCAGAACATGCAGCGAGAGGAGAGTTTGACAAATTAAGGGATGATTTTTCATTTGCATTAAGGCTGCTGTTTTTTATAACAATCCCTTCCATGGCAGGGTTGATCTTCCTTGGAGATCCGATTGTGAATATACTTTTTCAAAGAGGGAAATGGGACTATGCCGCAACAATCGGCACGTCACAGGCGCTGCTTTTTTATTCTTTGGGCATTTGGGCAGTTGTCGGCGTGAGAGTTGTTGCTGCAAGTTTCTATTCAATGCAGGATACAAAAACACCGGTAAAGATCGCTGTAATTGCGATGATAGTTAACGTTATACTTAGTTTTTTACTTATGAAACCTATGAGACACAGCGGGCTTGCCCTTGCCAACGCCATTGCTTCATCAGTAAACTTCACTTTTCTGTTTATTATGTTGAAAAAGAAACTCGGCAGGATTGAAGGAAGGAAAATAGTCATGTCTTTCACTAAAATCACCATTGCTTCATCTGTAACGGGGTTAATAAGTTGGTTCATCATCAGGGGTGATATCTGGACCCAGAGTGGACGGACCATTGAAAAAGCAGGTATACTGACCGGTGTAAGCGCACTTTATATTGCAACATACATTATAATTATGCACCTGCTTAAAAGCGAAGAGCTGAAGTATCTGGTGAAGATGCGAAAGAAGAAAAGCTGATACTAATGCAAACGCGAAAGGTATTGTTACAGTTTACAAAATCTCCCCTAACCCCTCTTTTCCAAAGAGGGGGACACACCCCTTAATCCCCTCTTAATAGAGGGGAATTATCCCCCTTTGGAAAAGGGGGAAAAAGGGGGATTTTGCAACTTTATTTATTACGTTTGTATATTATTTATAAGGAGGCAATTATGCGACTAATTTCTATCTGTATCCTGCTTTTATCTGTAGCTATTCTTCCATATACAATATCCGCAAAAAAAGCGACAACAATTGACGAGTTGGTCGAAATGTACAATATCAAGCCGTGTGCGCAATGCCACCCCGACAAGTATGAAGAATGGAAAACCTCAACCATGGGCAATTCAGTTGTTGATCCACGGGTGCTGATGGGAATGAGAAGCTTTATAAGATTGGCAATTGACGAAGAGAAATCCTTAAAAAGGGAAGATCTGACGATTTGCCTGAACTGTCATATCCCGCAAATAAAAGATGCAGCGCCGGAACTTATTGTTCATATTGGAAATCTGGTATTAACTGCCGTAGAAGCCAAAGATGAAATAAAGAGGGAGGAAGCGAAAAAGGAGCTTTCAAAACTCAACCTTAACTGTCTCGGCTGTCATAATCTGAAGGGAGCGGGGTCCAATGTTCAGCCGAAAGCAGGAGTGATCTACGTTCCTGATGATATAGATGATTCCGCTCACAGGAAAGCCGGATACGAGACACAAAAATCAGATATTCTGAAAACCTCTGAATTCTGCGCTCAATGTCATCACTGTCCGCCTGAAGTCCCGTGGAAGGATTGCCCCACGCTTTACACCACGTACATAGAAAATTTTATCCATAAAGGACACAAGGAGACCTGTCAGGACTGCCACATGAAGGGAGCAGAAGCAATCCACAAGTTCTTTGGGCCCAATAATCCCGACTTTCTTAAATCATCAATAAGCCTCTCTGTAAATGCAAGGCCGACGAAATATATAAATATCTATGAAAACAAAAAGACGCCTGCAGTGGTCATAAAAATCGAACTGAAGAACAATGCAGGACATGTAATTCCTCATGGCTGTATATTTTCCCCTAAAATAGTCATGAATTTGACCGTAAAAGACCAGGACAGTAAAGAAATATTTTCGAGACAAAAAGAGTTCACTGTAGGCGACCTTTACTTTAAGGGCGGCAAATCTGTAGCAATGGCAGAGTGGGATGTAACAGCTACAGAACATTTTGATCTTGGGATCAAACCTGATCAGCCTTTTTACAGTACCTTTATTATTCCCCTTAAAACCGATACTAAAGCGGTGGATGTAGAAGTGATTTTAAAATACTTCTATTCCCGTGACGAGATATTCACCATAGGGGAAACAGTTCAGAAGGTCATAATAGAAAATTAAAGCCTTGAGGTCTGCTTCTCAGTCGCAATTACAGTGATACCTGAGAGATCCAAATGGGCGCGCCAGTAAGGTGTTTTGGAATCAAACCCAATGTGAACATTTTCTTCAATCACATTATGAGCGTCAACAATAACTTTATTTAAAATACACCCCTTTTTCAGAACAACATAATCCATGATAATTGAGTCTCTGACCTCGACCCCGTCCTCAATGACAACACCACGGCGGATTACAGAATTTATAATTTTTGATCTGTTTATGACCGCTCCTTCGGCAATTATACTGTTTGTGATCTCACCGCCTAATATCTTCAATGCAGGCAGTTCATTTCTTGATGGACGGATGGGCCATATCTCATTTTTGATATCAAATAACGGTTTTTCTCCGAGCATATCCTGATGTGCATCCCAGAACGCTTTTATTGTGCCGGCGTCCCTCCAGTAGCCCCGTTCTTCATAAGGCTTGGAGCCCGGAATTATGTTTGTTTCAAAATCATACGCAAACAACTTTTGTCCTGCATTCAGCATATTCGGGATTACCTGCTTGCCAAAATCATATTCCTTGTTCCGCTCTGCCTGTATGAGCGCATTTATCAGGATATCTGTATTAAAGATATAATTCCCCATTGAGCAATACGATCTGGCCGGGTCATTGGGCATGGACGGCGGGTCCTTCGGCTTTTCTATGAAATCTTTTATCCTGTGCTCCTTGTCTGCATCAATAATACCGAATGAGCCGGCTTCACTGATAGGAACAGGCCTTGCAGCTACTGTCGCATGGGCATTGCGTTCAAGATGAAAATCTATCATCTGACGTATATCCATACGGTATATATGGTCAGCGCCAAAAACAATTACAAGCTCTGGTTTATGCTGTCTTATGAGGTTAAGATTTTGAAACACCGCGTTAGCTGTTCCCTGAAACCAGTCAGGTCCATATCTCATCTGCGGCGGTACAACCGTAACAAAATGGTCGCTCATAACAGATGAAAGACCCCAGTTCTCCCTGACATGCTCAATCAGTGACTGGGATTTATACTGCACAAGGAGATAGATAGAGAATATCTGCGAATTAATAAAATTGCTCAGGACAAAATCAATAATACGGTAACGCCCGCCAAAAGGAACAGCAGGCTTTGAACGCTCAAATGTCAGGGGGAAAAGCCTTTCTCCCCTTCCACCGGCCATAATCATTGCAAGAATCTTTGGATAAGCCATATATATGATAGTTCAGTTCAAATGTTTCAGTGATTGTTTTATCAATTAACATAAACGAATGATTTATGAAATTGCAATACAGGGGGCAAATCAGGATTCATGCTGTCATATCGTTCTGTTGTATTTTCCATTATATTAATTTATGTATTTATAAAGAAGTCCGTTCTCATAATTCAAAATACTTCCTGGATTAGAATGCATTAAATATATATTTGTTTTTTTTATTTGACATCGGGACGGAAATGAGATAAAAAAGTTGGATGTTGGGGGTAATCCATTGGATCAATCCAATGGCTATAGCTTATCGCAACAGCCATATTATTCGCACCTGAGATGTGTTGCTTGAAGGTTATAATAAAACTTGGTTCCGGCTATACCGGGTTAGGAAGAAAATATAGTCTTTAAAGGGAGGAGGTGAAACAAGATGAAGTCTTTGAAAATAGTGATTTTTTCCTCAATAATCGTCGGATTAGTCTTTTCCTTTGCCTTTGCAAGCGGCGATGTTGTAAAAGGCAAAGCACTTTTCAATGACCCCAAACTCGGCGGAAAAGCGGGGAAATCCTGCAATTCCTGTCATCCAGACGGCAAAGGCTTAGAAAAGGCGGCGGACAAGAAAGAATTCAACTTGGGAGGAAAGAAGCAAAATGGCATTGAGGAGGCAGTAAATTTTTGCATAGAAATGACGCTCAAAGGCAAGGCTATCGACCCGAAGGGAACTGATATGTCTAATATGGTTGCCTATATTAAGTCCATAGCTAAGAAATCGCCATCACCTGCGGCAGGATATTAAAAAAGCCGTTTGCTTCGAAAAAATGTCATGCTGAATTTATTTCAGCATCTCATGAGACCCTGAAACAAGTTCAGGGTGACATTTTCATGTTCCTTTGTGCTCCCCCGAGGTGTCGGGATGGCGTGAACGTTTAGGTGGAAATAAGTAATAACCATAAGATGCAGTAAAAAAATATAATAAAAATCGGAGGTATGAAATGAAAGAAAAACTTTCAAGAAGAGATTTTGTGGCAGGCATTGGATTAGCCGGTGCAGTAATTCTGGGAGCAGGGACATCCGCAATAACACTTGGAATAAAAGAAACACACGCATCAGTAGAAACACCAGCAGTAAAACCGCCATGGCCCTGGACGAAGTTAGATCGTAAAGAGGTTGGGGAAGAAGGATGGAAAGGATGGTATGGCGATTTTGATAAAGTTGGCTACTACACAGGATGTGCTTATGGGGTTGTATCTGCAATGCTTATCCCCTATCAGAAAAAAATGGGTGAGAAGTATTATTTTCCTCGGGAAACGCTTTCCAGCTTGAGAGCAGGTATGATGGGAGGAGGTGGTACATGCTCAGCGCTGATTGGTGCGAACATTGCTTTTAGCCTATTTGCAGGACCCAAGGTTGCAGATGTGATGCTTGTTGACATAATGCACTGGTATTCTATTACACCACTGCCAAGTTTCATACCAGAAAATCCAAAGGCAGACCCTAAATCAAAAACTGTAGCTGACAGTATCATGTGCCATGCATCAGTTGTTAAATTCATGACAAAAGAAAGTGAGGCATCTGGAAAAAAAATTGGATTTCTGACTCAGCCGCGACCAGAAAGATGCGCCAGGGTTACAGCAGACGTTGCAATAAAAGCAATGGAAATGCTGGATGAATGGGCAAAAGAAGGTAAATATATTGCTAAGTATGACTCGCCTCTTAAAACCTTTGGAGCGCCAGTTCCCAGCGAGAACTGCACTACGTGTCACGGCACAACTGTACCGTCAATACCAGTAGCGTCAAAATAAATTGGAGAAAATAGTGGGGAGAATAGGGACAGTCAAGCTGTCCCTATTTTTTATTCATACCTAAATTGAGCGATTTTAAAGCCTGCTCTCCAAAGCGGAGGCCTCGAAAAAATGGCCGCGCTCCCATGGCCTTATAAAAAATTTATCAACAAGGACTTGAAGGAGGTCGATGAGATTGCCCATGCGGCATGGTTTAAAGGCTTCTGCCCTATTAATATCTTTACTTCATGTTCAACCCTTGAAAAAACTCAGGGTAATTGATAAATTAACGTTCATTATGTCTGACCTCAACGAACTGAGAAAGCAAATTGACGATATCGATCGTCGCATACTTGACCTGCTGAACAAAAGGGCCGAAACTGCGATTGAGATAGGAAAAGCCAAGCAGGATAAAAATTTAAGTATTCATTCTCCGGAGAGGGAAAAAGAAATTCTAAGAAGTCTTACGGAGATAAACAAGGGGCCTTTTCCTAATAATGTCCTCAGGTTGATCTATGAAGAAATCCTTTCTGCATCGCTGTCTCTGCAGCAACCTCTAAAAGTTGCATACCTGGGCCCTTCTGCGACATTTACTCATCTTGCATCAATCAGGAATTTCGGATCTTCCGCAGAATATATACCTGAAAGCACCATCAAAGGAGTTTTTGAAGCTGTCACAAGAGGAAAGGCTCAGTATGGAGTGGTGCCTATTGAGAATTCAACAGAAGGAGTGGTCAACTCAACTCTTGACATGTTCATTGACTCAGACCTGAAGATAGCCTTTGAAATTATGCTTGAGATAAAACATAACCTTCTTTCCAAAACTGGCAAACGGGAAGACGTCAAAAGAATTTTTTCCCACCCGCAAGCAAGGGCACAATGCCGTGATTGGCTTGAAAGGAATTTCCCCGGAATACCGATCATAGAGGAGATGAGCACAGCAGCCGCTGCTGAACGTGTTTCAAAAGATCCGGCCGCAGCCGCTGTTGCCAGCGAGCTCGCCGCTTCTGTTTACAATCTTCAGTTTATTGAAAAGAGCATTGAGGACTATAAAAACAATTTCACCAGGTTTCTGGTAATTGCAAAAGAGTCGCCTCCGAGAACAGGAAAGGATAAGACATCGGTTATGTTGACAATAAAAGATAAGCCCGGCGCTCTTTTCCTCATTCTGAGACCATTTGCAAAACACAAACTGAACCTCACCAAGATCGAATCAAGGCCGTCAAAGAGAAAGGCATGGGAATATATATTCTTTGTTGATATGGAAGGACATTTTGAAGATAAAAAAGTTGAAAAAGCCATCGCGGATATAAAAAAGGAATGCCTTTTTATGAAAATACTGGGCTCCTACCCGTCAGCGGAATAGCTGACAGCTGATAGCTATTAGCTGTCAGCTTATAATCTTTTATTATTCGAACGAGTCATAAATCTCTAAGATAATTAACGCCAATTAAATAACAAGTATTGCCTGAAAATGATACACACTCCAGAACATATAAACACCATCAACCCGTATGTCCCGGGAAAACCGATTGAGGAACTTGAAAGAGAACTCGGAATTGCCGGTTCGATCAAGCTTGCCTCCAATGAAAATCCTATAGGCCCCTCCCCTCTTGCAATTAAGGCTCTTCGCAAGGGGATGAACGATCTGAACAGGTATCCTGACGGAAGCTGTTATTATCTCAGACAGGCATTATCTGAAAGCTTACAGGTAAAACCTGAAGAAATAATCTTTGGCAACGGATCCAATGAAATTATTGAACTGGCGGTCAGGACGTTTCTTGTCCCTGGAGATGAGGCAATAATGGCGCATCCCTCTTTTGTCGTATATTCAACAATAGTACAGGCAGTACAGGGTAAAAATATAATTGTCCCTCTAAAAGACTGGCGCCATGATCTTCAGGAGATGGTGTCAAGGATAACAAAAAAGACAAAGCTAGTTTTCATAGCAAATCCCAATAATCCGACGGGTACGATAAACACAAGGACAGAAATGAACGCATTCATGGAAAAAGTCCCTGAGGGGGTTCTGGTTGTTGTTGATGAAGCATATTATGAATACGTCACCGACTCAGAATACGCAGACAGCATGCAATATTTCAGGAAAGGCAGGAATATACTTATTCTGAGGACTTTTTCTAAAATATATGGTCTTGCAGGATTAAGAATCGGATACGGAACAGCAGGAGCTGAAATAATTGCCGCAATGAACAGGGTGCGTCAGCCATTTAATATAAATTCTCTGGCACAGAAAGCAGCTGTTGCTGCACTGAGAGATGAAAAACACCTTGCAAAAACAAAACTCGTGAATGAAAAAGGCAAAAAATATCTTTATAAAAACCTCGATGCCTTGAAGATTGCTTATGTTCCTACAGATGCAAATTTCATTTATATACACCTGAAAGATAAGACAGCTCCTCAAATATACGACTCCCTTCTCAAAAAAGGAGTAATTATCAGGCCCATGGGCAACAATGCCATACGTGTTACTATAGGGTTGCCTGAGGAGAATAAAAGATTTATAGAAACAATGGAAACAGTAGTCAGATTATGAGAACAAACTTCAAACACATTGCAATTATCGGAGTTGGCCTGATAGGCGGCTCATTTGCGCTTGCCCTTAAAAAGCATGGTTTTAAGGGAAAAATAACCGGCATGGGCAGAAATAAAAAGAATCTGAGCAAGGCTAAAAAACTGGGAATAATTGACAACTATACGACTGAATTTACTGAGGGTATAAAAAATGCGGACCTGATTATGCTTGCCGTTCCTGTAGGACAGTTTGAAACCATTCTGAAAAATATACGCCGAAATTTGAAAAAGGGCGCCATAGTTACAGATGTCGGCAGTGTGAAGGCACAAATTGTCAAAAAACTTGAGCCGCTGATGCCGAAAGACGTATATTTTGTGGGCGCTCATCCTATCGCAGGAAAGGAATGTTCAGGAGTCACTTGTGCCTCTGCCGATCTCTACCAAAATGCCAAATGCATAATTACTCCCGGTCCGGATACAAATAATACAGCCCTTAAAAAAGTTATCAACCTATGGAAGACTGTCGGTGCAAAAACAATGCTCATGGATCCGGAAGAGCATGACGTGATCTTTTCTGCCGTAAGCCACCTGCCGCATGTTGTTGCATACGCATTGATAAACGGTATTCTAAAAGTTGACGAAACCATACTCCATCATGGGGGCAAGGGACTGAGAGACATGACAAGGATCGCGAAAAGTCCTGCAGGACTCTGGCGGGATATCTGCTCTCACAATAAAAAGAATATTCTGAAATCCCTTAAAATGTTTTCATTCTCTATTTCACATATTACAAAACTTATTGAAAGATCAGACTGGAAAGGCCTTGAGAAAGAATTTATAAAGGCCAGGGAGGCGCGTCAGCCCCTTGAGTCAGATTAGCATAAAAAATACAGGGCCCTTGCGCGGCGAACTCGTCCCGCCGCCTGATAAATCCATTTCACACCGTTCGATAATACTCTCATCCCTTGCAGAGGGGAAAAGCATTGTCCGGAATTTTCTATATGCTGAAGACCCGCTGAGCACTATCAGCGCATTCAGGCAGATGGGGGTGGAAATAGAAGTAGGGGCGATTCATGAATCGCCCGTACAAACAGGTAGGGGCGGGTTTCAAACCAGCCCGTACATTGGCGATTCACGAATCGCCCTTCCTGAAACAGAAATAATAATACACGGCAAGGGTCTATCCGGTCTGAAAGCGCCGGAAGGTGCAATTGATTGCGGGAACTCAGGGACCACAATGAGACTTCTCTGCGGGGTTCTTTCAGGACAGCCGTTTTCAGCTATCCTGAAAGGCGATGCGTCATTAACCCGAAGACCCATGAAGAGAGTGATAGAGCCTCTTTCACAGATGGGCGCTGTTTTTGAAACGCAGAACGGTTATCCGCCTTTGACTGTACGGGGGGGAGAACTGAAACCTGTACACTATAAATCTCCTGTTGCGAGCGCTCAGGTGAAATCAGCAATACTGCTTGCAGGACTTTACTGTGACGGGACTACATCTGTAATCGAACCCGAAAAATCGAGAGATCACACTGAACGGATGCTAAAAGCTGCCGGCGTTGATATAACCATCAACAGATTAGGAGTAACTGTTAAAGGCAGAGCTAAATTGAATCCTTTTGATATAACCGTACCCGCGGATTTTTCTTCAGCCGCTTTTTTTATCGCAGCAGGCATCCTTATCCCCGGCTCCGAAATATTAATAAAAACTGTCGGTATCAATCCCACCAGGACCGGTTTACTCGAAATCCTTCAGTCCATGGGTGCGCACATCAAACTCGAAAACGCGAGGGAGGTCTCAGGGGAACCTGTTGCTGATATATATATAAAACACTCTCGTCTTTCAGGCATGGATATCACCGGGGATATGGTTCCCAAAACAATTGATGAATTCCCGATTTTATGCGTAACTGCTGCATTGGCACAGGGAAAAACAAAGATAACCGGCGCAAAGGAATTGAGAGTAAAAGAGTCAGACCGGATAGCTGCCATGGCTGCTGAACTTAGAAAGATGGGCGTCAACGTAGAAGAACTTGAAGACGGTTTGATTATTGAAGGGCGGGAGAAACTGCAACCCGCTGTAATTCAAAGTTATGGAGATCACAGGATCGCAATGTCCATGGCTATAGCCGGACTCATGACTGATGGAGAGACGACAATATTAGATACAGACTGCATCAATACATCTTTCCCGGGATTTATGGGGATATTGGAGAGATTGCAGAAGTGAAGAATGCATCTTTGCTTTTTAAGCAGATTCTTTATTTAGCACCTCCTCTTCAAAAGGCTTTTTCTTCATAACTCTCAACGTGTGAATTTAGGCATAAATAATTCTGATGCCGGATTGTACTCCCTTGCCTTTGAGCGAACGACAGGCGAATTTCTTTGCCTTGTAAACCTTCGGATAATATGCCTATGTCGGAAATATGAAATACTCCGTGGCTCTCAATCTTTAGCTTGTGATAGGCATTCAGTGCGGTTTTGATAAAGTTTTTCAGATCTTCTTCCAGCGTCTTGTATCGCTTGCTGAGTTTTTTAAAATCCTTCTCGAATTCAGGGAGATGGGAAATGTCAGTGAATATTTTTGCGATGAACTGTTTACAAAAGAACTCCGGCATTAATTATTTTCCGGATATTCTCTTACAGAATAAGGTGGGGTTCTGTAAAATACAGATTCATACTCAATGACTTTGTTGTCATCTGTTGTAACCCATGGAACGTCCCCGTGGGAGTACTCACTGATTTGGGTGGCGTTCATATCAGATAACCTGTTCAGCACATCATCAATCACCTCGATTTCGTTAGCCTTCAGCTTTGAAAGATCAGGCCTTTGTCTTGGAAGATATTTCGTCTGTGGATAAGTGAAATATTGACTTTTTACTTTTTCTATTTCTTCATCTGATAGCATCTTCTTTACAATCTTTTCAAATTCTATAGGAGTAGGACCAAAGCGGTTTCTGATATATGTTGCACCGATTAACTGCTCTTCATACTTTTCATAGAAATTAAAATCCATAAAATAAAGAAGCTTGTATATCACGGTTTCTCCGATATTAGGCTTTGAGCCAACCTTGTTAAGAATATAGAGCAAAACTTCCTTGAATTTCTGGAGATTTTTTTGAGGAACATTGATTCTCATCACTTGCCGGGGGCTTTTTACTTTTCTTTCTTTTTCAAGAATTACCTCAGGCTGTCTTTTGAAATCGAGAAGCGTTTCAACTGGCATGTGTAATATCTCTGCAAAACGGATTAATTCATCAGTGGCAATTTTTCTTTCACCACTTTCAATCTGGGAAATAGCAGATCGGGAAATCTTTATCATTTTGGCAAGCGTATCTTGACTGAATCCAACCCGCTCCCTCAATTCTTTTATGCGGTGACCAAGTTTTTCATATATGGAATCGTTAATCATATTGACCCTCCTCATTTTTGAAATATCACTTGTCGGATATAATGTCAAGCCTGTGTTAGATAATCGAACATTAAATAAATTGCGGTAAACCATAGGGGTATCCAAAGGGGAAAGCGTGAAACCATGAAACGCAGAAATAAAGGAACTGGATTCCCGCTCAACGGACTGCGGGAATGACAGCGCTTATCCACACAATTCCCGGAAGAACTTTATCTTTGAACTTATCACAATTTGTGATAAGTTAATTATCTCATGGGGATCAAGTGCGAAAGCTTTTACTTCCATGCTTGCGTGCTTTCACGCTTTCGAACTTACTATCCCCTCACAACCGGCGACCGCTGCAGATTGAATGGATTCATCCTTGCTGCAAGAGAGAACAGGTAGGGATAGCTATTCTTGAGATAACGCATATAATTAAGCCACTGGGGCGTAAGTATGCCGTATACTCTTTTTATGTCGCCTGACATATGTGTGTAGTCGGTATCGGGCAGGCCTGTGAAACTGTCCCTGGAAAGCAGTTCTTCCTTTAAATGCAGGATCGCGCGGAGAAGGTCTGTAAAAGATTCGTGCTCAAGCAGATTCTGGTTTTCCATAAGGCGTAAAAAAAGGCTGCTTTTTTCCTGAAGAAAGTGGTGCAGGCCTTCAAAGTCAACTTTGTTATTATCTATGTTATAACCGTGTGTCCTGATGAGTTTGTCAGCGGTGAGAAATTCTTTGTCAGACCACTCGCTGGTTATCGCAAGCTTCCGGCTTATATCTTCAATTTCAGGATCGTAATTTATAAAGTATGTTAAAAGTTTTGTGCCGGCCTCAGAAAAAAATACGCCTATAATAATATTCAGCTTCTCAAGTCTTATTTCTTTTTCTCTTTTACTTAATAATAATTCTGTTGCATTGGCTATAACACCAAGAAATGTGCTCACGCCGGTTACAATAAGAATGATGGCAAGCATTTTACCTTTTACGGTGACCGGGTGTATATCACCGTATCCTACGGTAGCTACGGTAACAACGCTGAAATAAATGGAATCATAGAATGATAATCCCTCTGTCATCATGAAGCCGAGGCTCCCTGTTAACATGACAGCTATTAATACGGCAACGAAAAATTTTAAGCGTAAACCAATGTTATTCATATTAAACAGGGATTAGGGGATAGGGGTCATGGATTAGTTTTTTTCTAATCCATAATCCATAACCCTCTGATATTGTCGATTCATTTCGTGTTTATGAAGTATTCAAATTTCTTTAATTGCAGATATGACTTCTTAGGACATTCCTTATGTTCTCTATATCCTTTCTGAGTTGTTCCGCAAGTGCTTCGGCGTTTGCAAATTTCATCTCATCTCTTATTCTTCTGATAAATGAGACCTTCATTGTTTTACCGGGAAGTTCGCCGTTAAAGTCCAGAATATGGGTTTCAAAACTGAATTTTTTATCGCCAAAAGTCGGGTTGAAACCTATATTTGTAGCCCCCAGATACTTCTTTCCGTTTACTTCCACTGTAACTGCATAGACGCCGTCTTTTGGGAGCAGTTCGTTAGCTGTAAGAAGGTTGGCTGTTGGTATGTTCAGAATGTTTTTCCCTCTTTTAGCGCCTTCTATTACTATTCCTTCTACAGAATAGGCCCTGCCTAATAATATTGAGGCTGCATCAACTTTTCCCTTTGCAATAAGGGTCCGTATTCCGGAGCTGCTTGGCACAGAGTTGTTTATTTTAATCTCATCTACAACCGTAACAGAAAACCCGCATTCTTTCCCTAATTCCTTTAATAATTCAGGGGAGCCTTTCCTTCCTTTTCCGAACAGGTAATTAGATCCGATCAAGATTTCCTTTATTCCGAGTATCTTGCAGAGAAAATTGGTTACGAAGTCCTCAGCCGGTATATTTGCAAATTCTTTTGTAAAATTTGTACATAGAATGATATCTATGCCTGCATTTTCGATCAGTTGAAATTTATCCTTGTAAGTAGTGATGAGTTTGGGCGCTCTTTCAGGCGCAATCACTCTTAGAGGATGTGGTATAAAGGTAAAAACAATTGAAGTCCCCTGTTTTTCTCTCGCACGCTCAATAAGCATCCTGAAAATTGCCTGATGTCCGAGATGCACTCCATCAAAGTTGCCGATTGTAAGAACAGGATAGGGAAATCTTTCATGTATATTGTCTGTTCCATCTATTACCTTCACTGTAATGCATCCCGTTGTAAGCCTTCAGTTATAGGGCGTATTCCCCCTTTGAAAAAGGGGGACAAAGGGGGATTTTGAAATAAAAATAATCATCAAAAAATCTCCCCTAACCCCTCTTTTTCAAAGAGGGGGATTGCTCAACCATAACATGACGGTTACTCTCGTCTAAAAATCATGTTGACAATTATTAGGGCTCATTGATATTGTATTGCAATAAAAATTAAGTCTTAATAATAGGGTGAATAAACCTTATTTGTCAATTGATTCTGAGTTAAGTTAAGACCTAAATTATTGATTTATAAATAATAGGATGTTGATCTGCCTGTCATTGCGAGAACCCAAAGGGTTTATGGCAATCTCTTTAGAGAACGTTTAGATTGCACCGCTTTGCTTGTAATGATAAATATACTAAATTGGTATTTGTGAAAGATTTTATCGTTAGAAAACTTTACAGTTGATTGTAAAAAAAATATAAGTTATAATAACATATTGCTAAGAATCAATTATTTATTATTAAAAATATTCTCCTTATTTTTCATGTAGTTGTAATAAGAGCTAATAAAGGAATTATTACAAATGTCAAAGCAACAAGTTGTTATTTTATTAGCAGATAAGAATCAGTCTAATATTGAGACTATCAAGTCGACATTAATCCACTATAACGATATTAAATATAAATTTGATATCACCGACAGCTTGAAAGACCTTCTGGAAAAAAACGAACACAATAAATTTGAGCTTCTATTAATGAACCAGGGTTTTTCTGACGCAAACGGGATCAAGGTGATAGAAGAGATAACAAAAAGAAAATTAGATATACCTGTGATCATGATAGTTGAAGAGGGCAAAGAAGATTTGGGCGTAAAAGCGATGGATAAAGGGGCATATGATTACTTAACTGAGGACGAAATTAAAACGGTGGCCTTAAGCAGGGCTATTCGCAGGGCCATACTGAGGAAAAAACTGGAAGATGTTATAAAAGAGTCTATAAAAAAACTGGAAAAACTGGCTATAAAAGACGGATTGACAGGATTATATAACCACAATCATTTTAAAGAAATACTAAAAAGCGAATATAAAAAAGCAAAAAGGCATATACAGCCGCTTTCCTGTATAATGCTGGACCTTGATCATTTTAAATCGGTAAATGATACTCACGGACATCCGTTTGGTGATCATGTGCTTGTCAACTCCGCTGAGATTTTGAAGAAGCTGGTGCGTGATACGGACCTTGTGGCCAGATATGGCGGAGAAGAGTTTTTTATTGTCCTGCCCAATACCAATCTGGAAGGTTCTTTTATACTTGCAGAGAGAATTCGCAGCGTTTTCGAAAATAATATATTCAGGAAAGGAGAAATTTCAGCGGTTGTCACGGTAAGTTTAGGGATATCTTCCACTCTGGATGGCAATGTGACAGGGGATAATGATCTTATCGCCAATGCAGACAAGGCGCTGTACCGTGCAAAATGGAGAGGGAGAAATAATGTCTGCACTTATGATGAAACGGAATTTGATGAAGCGGTAGGCGGAAAAGAAGAAGAGAAGAAGATCAAGGATTTCTATGTCAGGCTTGAAAACATCAATGAAAATATAAAAGAAACATGCATTGAGTCCGCACATAATATATTACTTGAAATGAACAGTTGGTGGGATAATGTGAAGGAACATTCCGTCAGGGTCAGCAACTATGCTGAAAAACTGACAAAGGAACTGTTAATGTCGGATGATGATATCACCGTAGTAAAACGCGCTGCATTACTGCATGATATAGGAATGGTTGGAATAAATTCCAAAATATTAAAGAAAAAGGACAAGCTGTCAGATACTGAATACAGTTTGATAAAGAGACACGCAAATATAGGAGTAAAAATTATCGAGAGAACAAAATTATTTCATAAGGAGCTTCCTATTGTTCTGCACCATCATGAAAGATTTGACGGTAATGGCTATCCTCACAAGTTGAAAGGCGACAATATACCTTACGGAGCGCGCATAATGGCGATAGCAGAGGCTTATGATGTCATGAGGACAAATACGCTTTACAGCAAAGCCAGTTCACCCAAAGAAGCTCTTGCTGAGCTTAAAGAATGTTCCGGCAAACAATTTGACCCTTATATGGTTGATTGTTTCGTTAGGGTTATTGAGAAATCGAAGTAACTTCCCCTGCAATCCTACCCTTGAAATTCACCGCTTTGTTAAAATATGTTATTCTGTAAGTATATTGTAATTGTAAAAGCATAAGCCTGTCATTGGCCCGAAAATACCCCTCTTTGGCAAAGAGGGGCTGGGTTCCCGTTGCTGCAATGCATTGCAACGGGAAGTGGAGATTTTATGAGTAAATTATCTGTTTTCAAAATCCCCCCTTGCCCCCCTTTTACAAAGTGGGGAGATAGATACTAATGAAAATAATCGCATTTAATGGAAGTCCAAGAAGCGGTGGAAATACCGAACTGCTGCTGAAAGAGACCATAAAGGGGATCGAAGACACCGGTCAGTCCGTGCATACATTTAATCTTAACGCGATGAGTATAAGGCCGTGTCAGGATTGCGGCGGTTGCGATGAAACAGGAAAGTGTATTGTCAGTGATGATATGGAACTGATATATGAGGCGATCCGCGGCGCCGACAGGATCATTCTTGCTTCTCCGATATTCTTTTTCTCATTAAGCGCCCAGACAAAAGCCGTGATCGACAGATGCCAGAGTTTCTGGTGTGAGAAGTATCTTTTAAAAAAAACTATCCCATCTGATATTCATAAAAGAAAAGGATTATTGCTGCTTGTAGGTGGAATGAAAAAAGAGATCGGCGTACAATGTGCAGAAGCTTGTGCAAAGGCATTTTTCAGAACCATCAGTGTCCCCGAACATAATACGCTCTATTTTTTAGGCATTGATAAAAAGGGCGAGATACTTCAGCATCCCACAGCGCTTAAAGACGCTTATGAGGCAGGTAGAAAGCTTGTAGAGTTAAAAGTTAAGTAGGGGCATCCTTTTCGTCATTCCCGCAGTCTCTGCAGCGGTTCCTTGTAAATCCCCCCTTTGGAAAAGGGGGTTAGGGGGATTTTTTAAACAATCCCTACCTGATGATACCCCGTCCGCTTGCGGCGGGGAGTCT
>JAGVGM010000191.1 GCA_020057065.1 Thermodesulfovibrionia bacterium | reverse complement strand
TTAATTGTTGCTGATTCACTGGCAAGTGATCCGGGTGACAGGTATGAGATAGTCCTGACAAATCCTCCATTCGGCAAAAAGAGCAGCACCACCATAGTCGGCGCTGACGGTAAGCCGTATAAGGAGAAAGAGACAATTGAGCGTCAAGACTTCTGGTCTACTACCTCAAATAAACAACTGAACTTTGTCCAGCATGTTAAAACCCTTCTTAAACAGCACGGCCGTGCCGCAATCGTTGTACCTGATAATGTGCTGTTTGAAGGCGGCGCAGGAGAAACGATCAGACGCAAATTGCTCCATGAATGTGATGTCCATACACTCCTGAGACTTCCGACAGGTCTTTTTTATGCTCAGGGAGTAAAGGCAAATGTCCTGTTCTTTGACCGCAAGCCCGCATCTGAAAAACCATGGACAAAAAAGCTCTGGATTTATGATTTCAGAACTAACAAAGAATTTACCCTTAAAACCAATACCCTGAAACGTAGCGACCTTGATGAGTTCGTTAAATGCTACAATCCTGAAAACCGTCACAACAGAAAGCCTACCTGGTCAGAAAAGAATCCCAATGGTCGCTGGCGAGCATTCGATTACGAAGAACTAATAAACCGTGACAAAGCAAGCCTCGACATCTTCTGGCTCAAAGACGAAAGCCTCGAAGATTCCGACAACCTCCCCGAACCCGACATCATCGCCCGCGAGATCGTTACAGACTTACAGGATGCATTAGCACAATTTCAGTTGATTGCTGAAGACTTAGGAGAGGGGGAATAATATATTAATCATGAACAGCTTATTACTTATTGTAGCCGATGCTGATATTCAACTACGGTTAACATATGCTTTATCAAAAGATTACACAGTTTTTCAGGCATCGGACAAAAATACCGCACTTCAGATATTCAAAAAAAATCACCCACCCGTTGTAATTCTTGACCTGGTGCTTTCGACACAAGAAGATGATTTTATAGAAGGTTTATTATGTTTGCGCGAAATACTGCAAAATACTCCAGAGACAAAAATTATTACAGTTATTGATGCAGATAATAAGGATGCTGCTTTAAAAGCAATTCAAAATGGTGCATATATGTATTGCTACAAACCTATTGATAACCGTGAACTTATGATATTCGTGGAAAAGGCTCTCGATATTTATCAAATAGAAAGTCAACACAGAGAAATGCAAAAAACCATGAACAATGGTAAGGGATTTGCTGGCATTATTGGACAGAGTCCTGAGATGATAAATGTTTTTCAACTTATTGAAAAAATATCAATTACTGATTCACCAATATTGATAACAGGAGAAAGTGGTACCGGGAAAGGACTCATTGCACAAACAATTCATTCTGAAAGCCATAGGACTAAAGATCTTTATTTCCCAGTCAATTGCGCTGATACATCGGAGAACATTATAGAAAATGCGATCTTAGCTAAAGAAATTATAACCAAGAAAACGTTCAATAAATACGATACACTTTGTGGAACAATATTCTTCGATAAGATCGATGAACTGTCTTTAATCCAACAAAAAAAATTATTTTTGGCCCTGCAAGAGAAAACAATTAAAATAAACAACGGTAAACATTATATTTCAATAGATGTCAGAATGATTGCTGCAAACAAGAATGATTTATTTGAAATGGTTAAAGAAGGAACGTTTAGAGAAGATTTGTTTTTTAAATTGAATGTTATCGAGATTAAAGTTCCACCACTCAGAGATAGAGAATCTGATTTGATGTTGCTTGCATACGAGTTTCTTGATGAATGTAAAAAAACTTATAGAAAAAGGATTAAAGATTTTACCCGTGATGCTAAAGACGCAATTAGTAACTATGACTGGCCTGGAAATGTCAATGAATTGAAAAATAAAATCCAGAGAGCAGTATTAACCTCAGATAATCAATTTATAGAAGCAAATGACTTAGGATTAGAAAATCCTGATAAAAAAATCCCTCAAAATATATATTCAATACTAACTCTTAAAGAAGCACGCAACAAATTTGAAAAGGATCTGATCGCAAGTGTAGTTAAAAGGCACAATGGGAATATAAAAAGGGCATCCGAAGAATTAGGGGTTAGCAGGCCAACATTGTATGATTTAATTGCAAAACATAAATTAACACTAAAGAATGATTTTCAATAAAGCGTTTAATAGTTAGGTAAGAAGAGGTCAGTCCTTAAAATTGTCACTGTTCTACATCTATCCTTGAAAACATTTCATATTCTGCTACCATGAAAATGCAGCTTTCCCCGTTGCTTCCCAATCTCGTTATTTGCAAGCAGATATCCGGGTATTGAATTTTCTGTCGATAAAATAAATTTATTACCCCTATTGACAATCGGTTGACAAATCGTTAATAATTTATCATAACTGTCAACCAACCAAAACGGCTCCAAAGGATTTATGATAGGGAAAAGGCTTAAACAATTACGTCTGGCCCGCGGGCTGTCTTTAGATGCTCTTGTGGCGGAAATGGGCGGGCTTGTTACTAAACAGGCTGTCTCCAAATACGAACTTGGCAAGGCTAAGCCAACGACTGTTGTACTCAATAAATTAGCCCGAACATTAGGTGTTAAGGCGGCTCATTTATGGAGCGAACCGGAAATCTCTGTGCAATTCATCGCATACCGAAAAGGCTCAGGTCTGCCAAAAAAAGAACAGACAAGAGTTGAGGCATACGTGAAGGAAACTCTCGCAGAGCGTATTAAACTGCAGGACTTGACACAGCAAACATATGTTTTTCATCTGCCTGTGCAAAAGATACTGATTAAGAAGATAAAGGACGCCGAGAATGCTTCTGAAGGAATAAGGGACGAGTGGAATCTTGGACATGACCCGATAGCAAGTGTCACAGGGATTCTGGAAGACCATTTTGTGCATGTCCTGGAAATTGAAGCTGGAGAGAAATTCGATGGAATTTCCGCTATAGCTTATGACGACAGACATAAATTAAAAGCAGCGGCTGTAGTATCGCGTAAGGGAATTGCCGGAGAGAGGCAAAGATTGAACCTTGCCCATGAACTCGGCCATCTGGTACTGAAAGTAGCTGATGACATAGATGAGGAGAAGGCGGCTTTCCGTTTTGCTGCTGCTTTTCTTGCTCCTGCGGATGCGATTTATCGCGAGGTTGGAAGTAAGAGATCGCATATTGAAACAGGGGAACTGCTTCTCTTAAAACAACGGTTTGGCATTAGTATTCAGGCATTACTCTACAGGCTTCACGACCTCGGAATAATTACTGATTCCTGTTATAAAAAATGGTTTATTGACCTTAGCCGCCTGAACTGGCGGAAGACGGAGCCTTACGGACTGCCGCAGGAACATCCGCAGTGGTTAAGAAAAACTGCACTAAGGGCATTTGCAGAAGGCATTCTGAATAAACAGTATGCGGAAAAACTGATTAAGGAAGAAATACGCTCAGAAGAACCCCTCTCACTCGTAGAACGCCGCTCTTTTATGAAAATGACATTGGAAGAACGCAGGAAGATTCTGGCAAGTCAGGCAGAAAAGATGCGGGATCATTATAATAAAGAATCTGACACGGAGGCTTTGCAAGGTGGGGACATTGTTAAGTACTAATCCTGTTACTCCCAAACGCGGAGAAGTATGGCTTGTAAATTTTGATCCGACAGTCGGCGCTGAAATCAAAAAGAAGCGCCCTGCCGTTGTCGTCAATTCAGATGCAGTCGGAATTCTCCCGGTAAAACTAATTGCTCCTGTAACTGAATGGGACAACAGATATCAGGACAATATATGGCACATAAAGATTAAGCCTGATAATACAAATGGTCTCTCCAAAATATGAGCAGTTGATGTGTTGCAGTTGCGAGGCGTTGATACCGCGCGTTTTTTTAAAAAACTCGGCAAGGTATCATCGTCTTTGATGGATGAAGTGGCTGCGGCGATTGCAGCCGTAGTAGAATACACCTGATCCGGGCGCTTAGAAACAAACTCGCTATCGCGAACGCTAATACAATGCGGACACGTTTTCCAATCATACACATTATCGGTCTTCCAGGAGCTGGAAAGACCACCCTTGCCAAGAAGCTGTCAAAGAAATATCATTTGCCGGTTTTTTATATCGGAGCGTATCGTTCGAAGTTTCCTTCATCCGAGGAAGGGGAAGCCGATGCATGGGTAGCTCTTTTTAAAGATCTGTCAAAACAGAAGTGGGCAAACTGCATACTTGAAACAACAGGACTGAACAGCCGTGAACTGTTTCTGAAAGCGGCTTTCCCTTTTTCGAAGATAATCTCTATTAAGCTCATTGCGCAAAGGAAGATTCTTTATGAGCGAATCGGGAAGAAAAAGAAAAACGAGAGAGGAGGGAAATGGTTGTTCAGCGATGACTTTCAGGACAAATATGAATTTGTGAAAAAGATGTTCAAACAGTTCAGGGATATGACTGCTCATATCACGGTTGATACAACAAACATGAATGTACAAGATGTGTTTAAGAAAACTGTTTCAGAGTTGAGGGTATGGTTAAAAGTTGAACGCTGAAACGTAGCGACCTCGAAGCAGCATTGGAGCAGTTTAAATTAATAGCAGAGGACTTGGGAGAGGAGGTATGATGAGGCTCAGACTGTGTTATTCATTTCAATTGTAATATCCTGAGAACATTATTTATAATGACTGGCAGGTTAAGGGGGGACACATTTCTAAAACAACGCAAGTGGCCTGATTACTTCGATTCCCGTCCATACGGGCTTAACTCCCGCAGCTCTTTTATGATCCCCGGCATTACGTTAAGGACTAAATCTATATCTTCATCTGTGTTATATACGCTCAAAGAAAATCTGACAGAGCCGTGAATGGCAGTGAAAGGAACTCCCATGGCCCTCAGCACATGTGACGGCTCGAGAGAGCCTGATGTGCATGCGGAGCCTGATGATGCGCAGATGTTGTATTCATTCAGCCTCAACAGGATAGCCTCACCTTCCACATATTCAAAGCTTATATTTGTCGTGTTGGGAAGCCTGTTCTCAATATCGCCGTTTATCCTTGCATCAGGGCATGTTGAGAGTAAACCTTTTTCGAGCCGGTCTCTTAATCCCCTGATCCTGGTATTTATTGCCTGAATGTGATTTTTAGCCAGCTCGCATGCAACCCCAAACCCGATAATGGATGCAACATTCTCTGTGCCGGCCCTTTTCCCTTTTTCCTGATGGCCTCCGATGATATAAGGGGAAAAGCGCACTCCTCTTCTGATATAAAGGGCGCCCACCCCTTTGGGCGCGTGTATCTTGTGACCCGATATGGACATCATGTCAACAGGGAGCTCTTTGACACTGACCGGGATCTTGCCGACAGCCTGTACGGCATCTGTATGAAAAAGTACACCTTTGGATCTGACAAATGCAGCAATTTCATCTATGGGAAATATATTGCCGCTTTCGTTGTTTGCAAACATTATTGAGGCAATTGCTGTGCTGTCCGTTAAGGAATTCTTCAATTCATCAAGATCGAGTTTGCCTGACCTGTTAACCGGCAGAAAGGTCACCCTGTAACCCTTTCTTGCCATTGCCTTCGAGAAATTCAAAACCGCAGGATGTTCGACGCGTGTTGTTATAATATGTTTTTTATGAGGTACGGATTCAAGGCTGCTCATGATGGCGGTGTTGTCGCTCTCAGTGCCGCAGCTTGTAAAGATAATCTCTTCAGGGTCCGCATTGATGAGCGCGGCAGCCTGTTCTCTGGCGATCTCAATTCTCCTGTGCACCTGCCCGCCGAAGGTATGCATGCTCGAAGGATTGCCGTAATATTCGGACAGGTAGGGGAGCATGGCTTCCTTTACCTCATCGGCAATGCGGGTTGTTGCATTGTTATCCAGATAAACAACTCTCATTCAGCCTCCACAACCAGATCTTCACTCACCAGTTCCTTAAGTTTCTTTTCGATATTTTTTATCGTAACATCAGCCATAAGACAGCCTGTGCACATGCCTCTCAGCGACACTATCACTTTATTGCCTTCAACATCCGCTAACTCAACGTCGCCTCCATCTGACTGGAGCAGGGGTCTTATTTCCCTTTCAATGATCTCCTGTATCATGGCAATCTTTTGAATGTTGGTGAGTTTTCTTTTTGGCACAGGAGATTTTCTAAAGACCTTTTCAGTCCAAATTTCTTTCAGTATATTCTCGATGTCAGGGATGCAGCCTCCGCACCCTCCTCCGGCCTTTGTAAAATTTGTGACATCATCAACCGTATGTAAATTATTTTCCTTAATGGCCCGTTTGATCTTCTGATCCGTAACCCCGAAACACTGACAGACGATCTCCCCCTCTTCAACTTCGGGAGGCTTTGCCCCTCTGTAATTAGCAACAGCCGCCTCAAGTGCTTCCATTCCCATCACCGAGCAATGCATTTTCTCGCGCGGGAGGCCGCCGAGATATTCTGCAATTTCGTTATTTGTAACTTTTAACGCTTCGTCGAGGGTTTTGCCAATTACGAGCTCTGTCAATGCAGATGATGAGGCTATGGCGCTTGCACAGCCGAAGGTCTGAAATTTCGCAGCAGTGATCCTGTCTGTTTCTTTGTCAATTTTAAGGAAGAGTTTTAATGCGTCGCCGCAGACGATACTCCCCACCTCGCCGACAGCATCCGGATTGTCGATCTCACCGACATTTTTGGGATGGAGAAAGGTTTCTTTTACTTTTTCAGTGTATTCCCACATGACGCTTATTTCTTATTAAAGCTTATTTTCTTGTCATGACGTTGTTTTTCAGCCGTCTTCTGCATTCTTACCTCATCCTTTATACGTCTTACGTGGCCGCGTCCCAGGCCCTTAACCTCGCAGCCAAGTTCAAAATATCTGCGTATTTCTTTGTCGTCAAGTATTCCGAAACAGTCTATAATTGCAACCGTGTTGCCGGTCTTTTTTATCAGCTCATCGGGATCGATACCGAGATACTGTTTATGTCTGACCGCAAAAATAACTGCGTCAGCTCCCTTTAAGGCCTTATCAAGGTTTGTCTCAATTTTCAGGTTTGAGAGTTTCTCCTGATTGTGAAAGAATCTTGCAAGGCTGTATCCCTTCTTTGGATAGGTTTCCTGTTTTTCCAGTTCCCACCAGTGAGTCAGATACGGATCGTGCACCTTCAACTCCGCTCCCATTTCTGTCAATTTCCTTACTATCAGCTCGGAACCGCTGTATCTGGTATCGCCGACATCTTCCCTGTACGAAGCCCCGAGAACAAGGATATCCGCTGCAGCAATAGGCCTGCTCATATTCCTTAATGCGTCTCTTGTGAGCTGAGCAACATGGAGCGCACGGGTGTCATTGACGTTTATAGCTAAAGGCGTTATCTTGAAAATATTATCTTCAAAACCATGAATGTGCTTGTAGGCCCAGAGACCCAATCCACCGTCTTTAGGCAGACAGTAACCGCCAATGCCGGGTCCGGGAAAAATAATGTTGCTGTGAGTGGGACGCACCTTTATAGCTTTGATGACTTTAACAAGGTCTACGCCATTGCGTTCTGCAAAGAGACTCCACTCATCAAGAAATGCGAGAATAGTGGCACGATAACTGTTTTCAATTATCTTTGCTGTCTCAGATTCAATAGGTTTATCAAGAACAGTAAGCGGATAGTCCTTGGTATTAAGTACTTCCTTGAGAAATCTTGATACCCTGTCACGCGCCTCATTGTTTATTCCGCTGCATACACGCCAGAAATCACGGATGCTTGCAACATAATTTTTTCCCGGCATTACCCTTTCAAAACTGTGGGCCAGGAGAGGGTCTTTTTTAATGCCGCGCTTCTGGAAAATCTTCTTCATGATGGGATATGCAACCTGCTCCGTAGTTCCGGGTGCAACTGTAGTTTCAATAAGGACCAGGGTGTCAGGAGTAATATGTTCTGCTATGATCGCGAGGGATTCTTCAAGCGGTGACATTTCAGCGTGTCCGTTATGCACGTCCCCGATTGATTCCTTGATATAGTCGCACTGAATATCAACCACCACGACATCGGCAAAAGAGAGCACTTCATATATGAATGTAGCCGTGAGCGTTTTTTTGTCCCGAACGCATCTTTTGATCATCGGCGCAAGTTCCTGGTCTTCAGATATTACCGGGGATATTCCCTTATTAAGCACAGGTATCTTCCAGTAGCTTCTGGCGCTGGGCCGTTGCATGCCTATGACAAATTTGCCCGGCTTGCCTTTTTTGTCTACGGTGTCTGCGATAACTGCTGCCATTGCAACGCCCACAAACCCGACTCCCATCACTACAACGATCTCCCGGTTTAACTGTTTTTGCTTTGCAATCTCTTTCTTAAGGCGAACCAACTCTTTTCTGTAATCCCTGGGCGCAGGAATTGCAAATCTTTTCCCTTCAGGATTTACTGAATATTCAACGCTCATGTTTAACTCCTTTGATTATTTTCTATTTAACCTATTATAACGGTTCATATATATATTTCTTAAATAGAGTCTGTTTATAAACTATCGAGTTGTCATTCCCGTGAAAACCTGCCTATCGGCAGGCAGGCGGGAATCCAGTTATTTTAACAGATTCTGGATCCCTGCTTCCGCAGGAATGACGAATAAGTGGAATTTACTAACAAACATTAAATAGAAGGCCCTTTCCTGCCTTCAGCCATCAGTCTTCACTTTATATCCTGCATCCTCAACAGCCTTTGCTATCTCGTTCCTGTTTGTCTTTGATCCATCAAAGGCAACTTTTGCTTTCCCTATTGATATCTCTGCAGATGTGACCCCTATGATGTTTTCAACAGCTTTTTTCACACTCATGACACAATGCTGACAGCTCATACCTTCTATTTTTAATATAATTTCAGCCACTGTTGTCCTCCTCTAATAAAATTAATCTTATCCCTTAATCCTTATCTCTTACCCCTTAACTCATAACTCTCTTATATCCCCCATCGCCAGTAAGCTATTACAAATAATACGAGGAATACGATCGTAAGGTTCATATAAGCAATAAAATAGAATGCCTTTTGCTCAAATGTTTTTGGGGGCTTGAGTTCTGCATTATATGTTCCGACCAATTTGAGTCCTTCAAGTTTTTCAGGCCCGTGCGGAGCCTTTGGCAAAGCGTTTGTGAGGTCGCTTCCTGTCAGATGTTTCATGTGAATGCCGCCTTTCCACAGTTTCATGGATGTAACATCATAAACATTCCCTTTATTTGCAATATAAGCAGGCCGCCCTTCTTTTCCGTCAAAAGCGGAAAGTGTTACGGGGTCAAAAACACCCCCTGCCGGTGGTTCAGCCTTTTTCCCGCCTCTTTTAAGTTTTGGACCGATAAACAACACAACAAAAAAGGCAGTTAATACCATAACGCAATAGAAGAAGATCTTAATTGAAAGCATAGTTCCCCAAATGCTTTCATACAATACACTCAGACTTCTTATCTTCGAAATTGTGAGTAAAAGACCTGTAACTCCTACGATTGCCATCGAGACTAATCCAAGCGCCACCTCGCTTCTTGGCAGTCCCCTTGCAGCATATCCCGGTCTCAGGATGATATGCACATAAAGTATGGTCCCAAACCACAAAAAAGCGGCAACAATATGAAGCGCTCCGATGAAAAAACGTATAGATTTCCTGGTAGGACCGAGCACCCTGTAACCGCCTGAAGGGGGCCATACGTAACCGGAGGCAGCATACTCGATTCCTGTATTAGAAATATCCCCCCCCTGATCTTTTATATGACATATCTTGCAGCCCTGTTTTGTTTTCTCTGCATAATCAGGGATGGCCCAGGATGAGGCAGCGCCTAAAGAAAACATGAATGTTGTGCATAGAACAAATAAGAGGGGGAATATTTTTCTGTAATATTTTCTTTTCATCTGAACTTAATTTAAGTATTAATCGATAAATTGTAACATAATCAGCTTGTTGTCAACTGTTTCTTCGCAAAAATGCTCATACTTTTTTAACCCCTGTGATTTATGTTATATTCTTAAGCAATGGATAAGAAACTTATTGATGAATCAAAGAAATATTTGATGAATACATACAACCGCGCCCCTATCGTCCTGAGAAAAGGAAGGGGGATGAAGGTATGGGATTCTCTTGGGAAGGAATACCTTGATTTTGTCGGAGGCATAGCTGTCAATTGTCTTGGTCACTGCCATCCCAAGGTTGTGATAGCTATACAAAAACAGGCGCAGAGGCTCATTCATGTATCCAATCTGTATCATATTGAGCCTCAGATCAAACTTGCAAAATTACTGGTAGAGCATTCATTTGCTGACAAGGTTTTCTTTTGTAATTCAGGCGCAGAGGCCATTGAAGGGGCTATCAAACTCGCAAGGAAGTATGCGAAGGATCACGTTGCATCTCACAAATATGAAATTATTACTGCTTATGGTTCGTTTCACGGGAGAACGCTTGCGGCTCTCACTGCTACAGGGCAGGAAAAATTCCATAAAGGATTTGAGCCTTTGGTGCCGGGTTTTAAATATGTACCGTTCAATGATATAGATGCGCTCAAGAATGCCATAACTGACAAAACATGTGCAATCCTGCTTGAACCGATACAGGGTGAAGCGGGCATTAAGATACCATCGGAAGACTATTTAAAACAGGTGCGTCAACTGTGCGACGAGAATAAACTGCTGCTGGTCCTTGATGAGGTACAAACCGGCATGGGGCGGACAGGAAAACTATTTGCTTATCAATATTTCGATATAAAACCTGACATAATGGCTCTTGCAAAAGGCCTTGCTGGAGGTTTCCCGATGGGCGCTGTTCTTGCAACAGACGCAGTAGCCGCAGCATTCCAGCCGGGCACACATGCATCTACATTCGGCGGGAACCCGCTTGCATGTGCAGCTTCGGTGGCGACAATTGAAACGCTGCTTGAAGACGGTTTTCTGATGGATCATTGCAGCAGGATCGGGAAATATTTTAAAGACAGCCTTGAAAAACTTAAAAGGGATTTCCCGTCCAATATAGTTGAAGTAAGGGGGCTGGGGCTTTTGTTAGGTATGGAACTGACGAAAACCTGCGGGCCGATAGTTGAGTCATGCACTGCAAGGGGTATTCTTATAAACTGTACAAGCGGCAATGTGTTACGGTTTACGCCCCCGCTTACAGTTACTGAAAAAGAAATTGATCATCTGGTCGATACGCTTGAAGACATTTTCGGAAGTTGACAGCAATTTATTTGGGGGATCAGAAATATGAAAAAAGATTTTCTTACATTACTTGATTTAACGCCGGAAGAATTGCAAGCCCTCCTTAAAAGAGCGGACGAATTTAAGTCGGGGAAGGATAGTTCGGCCTGTCCGCTCATTGGGAAGAGCATCGGACTTCTGTTCAATAAGACCTCGACACGCACAAGGATCTCTTTCCAGACAGGGATATATCAACTCGGCGCTCAGGCAATATACATAAACACCAACGACCTTCAGCTTGGAAGGGGAGAATCCATTGAAGATACTGCGAGAGTGCTTTCAAGATATTTGCACTGTATTGTAATCAGGACTTATGAGCATGATATCATTAACACCCTTGCGCAGAATTCTACTATTCCGATAGTTAACGGGCTTACGGACCTCCATCATCCTTGTCAGGCCCTTGCGGATATTTTGACGATCCAGGAGAAGAAAGGACGCCTCAAGGGTGTGCGCATGGCGTACATAGGTGACGGCAATAATGTTGTAAATTCATTGATAGAAGCGGCCTCTTTAACCGGAATAGACCTTACCATTGCATGTCCTCGTGGATATGAGCCTGACAGAACTATTTATGACAACGCCCGTTCCAAGGGCTCTAAAGTTAAAATCCTGACAAGCCCGGATGAGGCTGCAAAAGATGCTGACGTACTTTATACAGATGTATGGATAAGTATGGGGCAGGAAAAGGAAATCGAGAGGAAGAAAAAGAAATTTGAGGGTTATCAAATAAACAGCAGATTGGTTTCCCTTGCAAAACCTGACGCAATTGTAATGCACTGCCTCCCTGCGCACAGAGGCGAGGAAATAACCGATGAGGTTATCGATTCAGCACAAAGCGTTGTGCTTGATCAGGCAGAGAACAGACTGCATACGCAGAAGGCCCTGCTCGAAATGCTGGTGAGATGAAAACAGTGCAAAAGAGCAGAAGTCCAAAAGTGCAAAAGTTCGAAAATAAAAATTCGCCGCAATTTACTTTTGAACTTTTGCGCTGTTGCACTTTTACACTTTATTAAAACGGAGTTCATAATGAATATGCAGGAATTAATAAAACCGCTTATACAAAAAAACGAATCAAAGATTGTGATGATCGTTCTTGACGGGGTCGGCGGACTGCCAAATGCTTCCGGCAGGACAGAACTTGAGACAGCGGATACACCGAACCTCGATGCCCTGGCAAGAGGATCTGCCTGCGGACTTCATATCCCGGTTGCGCACGGAATTACACCGGGGAGCGGGCCCGGGCATCTTGGTATATTCGGATATGACCCGATCAAGTGTCAGATCGGGAGAGGGATTCTCGAGGCCCTCGGGCTTGGAATGGAAGTAAGAAAGACGGACGTAGCGGTCAGATGTAATTACGCTACGATTAAAGAAGGAGTTGTCACGGATAGAAGAGCAGGTAGGATACCGACAGAGCAAAGCAAAAAGCTTACGGAGAAACTGCAGAAGGAGATAAAGAAGATTGACGATGCAGAGCTTATATTTGCACCCGGGATGGAGCACAGGTTTGCGGTCCTGATGAGATTCCCGGATAATCTTGCATCTGATGCAGATATGATAAATGACACTGATCCGCAGAGAGAGGGAAAAGCGCCTGTGCCTCCGGCGGCTCTTTCAAAAAATGCCGGGAGAGTATCAAAGATCGCAGAGAAACTGATAAGTAAAGTACAAGCAATATTGAAGAATGAAGAAAAGGCAAATTTCATTCTGACAAGGGGATTTTCCAACATGCCGCGTATTCCAAATTTCGATGAGGCGTTCGGATTAAATGCACTTGCCATCGCCACATATCCAATGTACAGAGGGCTTGCCCGGCTTGTCGGTATGGATACCCCCGCACTTGAAGGAAGCGTTGAAGATGAGATTACATTTCTAAAACAGCAATACAATGAATATGATTTTTTCTTTTTACACGTCAAAAAGGTTGATTCTTATGGCGAGGACGGTAATTTCGAGGGTAAGGCTGCAAGGATAGAGGAATTTGATAAACTTCTGCCGCAGATACTTAATTTGAAACCGGATGTCTTCGTTATAACCGGCGACCATTCAACCCCAGCTATAATGAAAGGCCATAGCTGGCATCCTGTGCCGGTGCTTATTAAATCTCCTTATGTCCTCGGAGGCATCTGCAATGCCTTTTCCGAAAGGGAATGTGTCAAAGGCGAACTCGGAATTTTCCCTGCATTAAATATCATGCCGCTGGCGCTTGCCCACGCGGGAAGGCTCAAAAAGTTCGGGGCGTAATAATTTAATATAGAGTTTTCAGAGAAAGCTACCGGTACAAATATTGGGAAGCTGTCAATGAGTTGGAATCGGAGCTTTATAGAGTTGCATAACCGAATAATTACAAGGGGGGGGGACACATGGAAGAAAATAAGCTGGCTATCTTTGAAGGAAAAAGGATCAGAAAGACCATTCATGACAATGACTGGTGGTTTTCAGTCATTGATATTATTGAGATTTTGACGGACAGCAGTATTCCCAAGCGATACTGGAGTGATCTTAAAAGAAAGCTTGTCAATGAGGGGTTTAGTGAAGTGTACGAAAAAATCGTACACTTGAAATTGGCTGCTCCTGACGGCAAGATGCGTCTTACAGATTGTGCCAATACCGAGACCATGTTCCGCATTATTCAATCAATTCCTTCTCCAAGAGTTGAGCCGTTGAAACTCTGGCTGGCAAAGGTCGGCAAGGAAAGGATTGACGAGATCGAGAACCCTCAACTGGCAATGGAGAGGATGCAAGAGCTTTATGAGAAAAAGGGGTATCCAAAAGACTGGATTGACAAGAGGATGCGTGGAATCGCGGTGCGTCAGGACCTTACAGGTGAGTGGAACAACAGGGGTGTTCAGGCGGAGAGGGAATTTGCAATCCTGACCAATGAGATCATGCAGGGGGCTTTTGATCTTAAGGTTGAGGAATACAAGGAACTCAAGAAGCTTGAGAGAGAAAACCTGCGGGACCATATGAACGACATTGAATTGATCCTTACCATGCTTGCGGAGGCAACGACCACAAAACTGACGAGAGACAGAGACTCAAAAGGCTTTGTCCCGTTAAAGAAAGATGCAAAGGATGGCGGGGCAGTGGCAGGCAGGACCAGAAAAGATATTGAGAAACGCTCCGGCAAAAAAGTTGTTTCAAGTGAGAACTTCAAAAGGTTGGTCGCGACAGAGAATAGGCGGATTAAGGAATAAAGGTTAAAAATTATGGCAAACATTTCAGGAATCATAGAAAGCATCCGCAAGAGAATGTGTAAAAGGCGAACTCGGTATATTCCCTGCATTGAATATCATGCCGCTGGCGCTTGCCCACGCGGGAAGGCTCAAAAAGTTCGGGGCGTAAGTTCCTTTTTTTATTCTCACTTCCATAATAGACAATCTATAAGACCTTAATTTCTTTCTTGCAATTTTTGACTATCTGTCACGGTCGTTACACTATCTCCCCTTTTAATAGTGAATCTGGAAGAATATTATGCGTCTTTGAAAATCGAGAAATATCTATGTTTTTTTGAGTGGTGATGATAAGATAAGTGCTAAATAAATCGTTAAAAAAAGATAAGCAACTTTCTGTAAAAAAAGTTTGTAAAATCCGTAAATAGGCGGTGGCACAAATTTCACCTCTAAAAAAGGTACTGTCGTGATAAGAAAAGCACTGCTCCTTAAAATCTTCAATGCTGCATATATGCAGAGATGGAACGACAGAGTGCGGCCTGTGGAATTTGTTGAACTTGATAAGCAGGCTCATAAGATGGTCATCGCCTATTTTCTTGGGAAATTTGAGGAAGAGACGCAGGGGTTTGACTGGATAGAAGTTATCGAAGGGGGCCTTTTTGAGCTTCTGCAGCGCCTCGTCATTACTGATTTAAAACCGCCCATTTTTTACAAGATCAAGTCTGACAAGGTGAAATACAAGAAGCTTAATGAATGGGTATTTAAGGAGATCGAGCCGATCATATCGCCCATCGGAAGGGATTTTTCGGATAGGTTTAGAAATTATTTCTCCGTTTCTGCTGAAAATATCAACAGACGGGTCTTGAACGCTGCACATTATTATGCGACGAAATGGGAATTCGACATTGTTGCGCGTGCAAATCCTGATGGATACGAAATAGCGTCAATAAAACAAGACTTGGATACGAAGCAGCAAGAATATTTCGATTTAGAAGGAATGGCCAGTCTAAAGGAGCATGCCCCCTACAAAAATTTTCTCGATCTCAGCGGGCAACTAAGGTTTCAGAGCCGATGGTCCAACTTGCACCGCATTCCGAAGACATCTGTGATCGGTCATTCACTTTTCGTCGCCCTGCTTTCCTATCTGTTTTCTATCCAGGTTAACGCATGCAACAGACGTTGTATTAATAATTATTTCACTGGATTGTTTCATGACCTTCCTGAGGTACTGACTCGCGACATTATCTCTCCGGTAAAAAGGTCAGTGGAGGGGTTGGACGAACTCATAAAAGAATATGAAAAAGAGCAGATGGACAAAGAGGTTTACGGGCTTATTCCTCGTGCCTGGCATCCTGATATAAGGATGTTCACAGAGGATGAATTTGCCAGCATTACTCATATCAATGGGCAACGCAATAAAGTATCGAGCGCTGAGATTAATGAGAAGTATAATGAAGACGGCTTTAATCCAAGGGACGGTGAACTCGTTAAGGCAGCGGACAGCCTTGCGGCGTTTATTGAGGCGCACGTGGCGATCAGGAACGGCAGTTACAGCCAGGAGTTTCAGGAAGCAAAAGTGGCGTTTAGGAATCTGTATGGCCGGGCAAATATCGCCGGGATAAATTTGGGGGAAATTTATGCTGATTTTGATTAAACTTTTTTATATTGGAAGGATATGGAAGTTCAGATAAATTCAGAACAGTTCTCTGAAAGGAAAATGAAATGGATAAATTTACTTGGGTAGAAATCTATAAAGAAATTGCTGGCAAACTCAAAGACTACAAAGACCGGCAACCGGAACTCATCAACATCCTTGCTGATCTTCAGAAGCGTGGTTTGCCGACTATTTCTCTTACTGATAAGCATGAAAAAGGGGAAGAAATACCCCTGAAAAAAATTGACCCGTTTACCTTCTTTGCCAACTTTAATAGGGGGGTAAAGACAGAAAACAGAATTGAAATAATAAAAACTCTGAAAGAACTTTGGGGGTTATCTTCCAGTATACCCACTGATTTCACCGGCATACCAGTGGTCAACAATCAGAGAACTTGGTTTTTCGGTTGGCAAAAAGACATAGGGGAGCAAGATATTGATGTGCTTTGGGAGTTGTTCACTCAGGCGTTGGATAACAACATTAATCCACGAACTTTTGACGCTGCGCTGAAACAAAGGAACATAAAGTTCAACATTACTATGGGGCTTTTCTGGATTAATGCTGACCGCTATCTAAACCTCGACAGCGTTAATCGTTCTTACCTTGAAAATAATGGTATTAAAATACATGGTCTGCCGGACTTTCAGACCTATGTTGATTACACGGAAAAGACTAAAAAATTATTTCAGAAGCCATTCTTTGAAATCTCACACGATGCCTGGCTTGACAAGACGCAAAAACTGCCTGATCCTTCGCCTACAAAACCCTCCATCAGATACTGGCTATATGCCCCGGGAGAGCAAGCTCGTTTTTGGGATCAGTATTTTGAGAAAGGATTAATGGGGGTTGGATGGAAAGAACTCAAGGAGGACTTGTCAGGGTACAAGACTGCCGAGGCCTTAAGGCAAAGGGTGTTTGAGGAATATGGTGAAAAGGGAAATGAAATTGATCTTAAGCAACTTCGTGACTTCCTTCACGAGATCCGAAAGGGCGATATGGTATTTGTTAAGCGTGGGATCAAGGAACTGGTGGGCTTCGGGGAAGTGACTTCGGACTACTTTTATGATCCTGATCAGTCGGAATACCGTCACCTAAGGAAAGCAGAATGGCGAAAGAAGGGAAGCTGGATGATTCCTGACAGCATGAAAAATCTGCCAGTGAAAACCCTAACTGAATTGACCGATTCTGAGAGAATAAAGCAATTGCTAACTCTGATTGAAAACGGCGCCGCCATGAAAATATCGGAGGAAACAAATGCTTATGTGCTCGATACAGCAGCTATACAATACTGGTGGCTTAATGCTAATCCGAAAATCTGGGATATTGTTGCTCCACCGATAGGAATGAGGCAAACCTACACTTCTCATAATGCGCAAGGGAACAAGAGAAAAGTTTATCAGTATTTCAAACAGGTTAAACCCGGAGATATACTTCTTGGGTACGTTGCATCGCCTTTGCGCCAGATCGTTGCTTTATGCAGAGTAACGAAAGGTCTATATCAGTCCACAGAAGGCGAAGTATTCGAGTTTGAGAAAATCGAACAGTTGCCTGAACCAATTTCTCTTAAACAATTACAGTCAGTGCCGGAACTGGGAAAGTGCGAGCCACTCATAAACAATCAAGGCAGCCTTTTCAAGGTGAGACCAGAAGAGTATGAAATAATTAGGACTATAATCGACGAAGCGAATGAGGGCGTATCTGTAGACGTATCGCCTGCATACAGTCTTGACGAATGCGTTGAGGCGACAGGGTTTTCTGTAGAGAAAATTGTATCTTGGAAAGCCGCGATTGACCGGAAAAAGCAAGCCGTCTTCTACGGACCTCCCGGGACAGGGAAGACCTTCCTTTCCGACCATCTGGCCCGTCATATTGTCGGCGGCACTGATGGTTTTGTTGAGTGTATCCAATTTCACCCTGCGTACACTTATGAAGAGTTTATCCAGGGCATCAGGCCGGAGACTGACGAAAAAGGAAATCTTAAATTTGATCTTAAATCAGGACGGTTTCTTGAATTCTGCTCCAGCGCCCGGCAGCGAACGGGGCCGTGCGTACTCATTATTGATGAAATTAACCGGGCGAACCTTGCGCGTGTATTTGGTGAATTGATGTATCTGCTTGAGTACCGCGAAAAGGACATACCGCTTGCCGGTGGGCTGAGATTTTCTATACCCGATAACGTGAGACTTATCGGAACCATGAATACGGCTGACCGCTCTATTGCACTTGTTGATTTTGCTTTACGCCGAAGATTTGCCTTTCTTGAACTATCGCCGGAATATGATGTGCTGTTGGCCTATCAGCATAGAAGAAATTTTAATGCTGACGGCCTGGTTCTGGTACTCCATGATGTAAATGCCGCGATAAACGATAAGAATTTTCATCTCGGCATATCTTTCTTCTTGACAGATAATCTCTCCAGGACATTGGAAGAAATCTGGAAATTGGAGATAGAGCCTTATCTGGAGGAATATTTCTTTAGTCAACCGGAGGCTATGACAACTTTCAGATGGGATAAGATTAAAGAACGGCTTCTTTCATGAATGACGATGCGAGCATAATTCAACTCGTTGAGTACGAGTCCCGATTTCTTCTGCCGCCTGAACTAACAGAGGTAGAGGCCCATAGAATTTATTCCAAGTTTGATGATAAGGTTGCAGTTGAATGGCCGACTCCAAAGACTGGAAATCGGTGGAAACTGACTTCATCGGGATGGGTAGGATTTGTCCCTCTCGGAGAGGGTCGGGGAATTTCACTTCTGCCGAAGGTGCCTCTGGGAAATCTCTTCCGAATGCTCGAATACGCCTATGACCTCCGCTCTTTCAAGCCATTAGAAGGGCTTTATGATTGCGAGTCAATCCGGGATTTCTATGAACGGCTCGCAAAAATACTTGCACTTCGACTTCTCGATAGAGCAAGAGAAGGCTTATACAAAACATACAGGGAAGAGTATGCTGCACTGTCGTTTGTCAGGGGACGTATCGATATCCTCGACTTTGCCAGAACCCCGGTAAAAACAACTGTGCCTTGCAGCTTCGAAGATCATGCAATAGATGTCGAGGACAACCAGATTATCGCATGGACTTTTCACACCATTCTACGGAGCGGAATATGCACGGAGCGCTCGATACCGATCTTGCGCAAGGCGGAACGGGTGCTCAGAAATTCAGTTGACTTAAAACCCTTCTGTGCTTTCGACTGCATTGACCGTAACTACAACCGCCTAAATGCTGACTATGAAATTCTCCATAAGCTGTGTCGCTTCTTTCTGGAAAATACTGGGCCGACACAGAATCTTGGCGACTGCTCTATGGTGCCATTTCTGGTTGATATGGCGAGCTTGTTCGAGTTGTTCGTTGCCAGATGGATTGAGCAGCATTTGGATATACGTTGTTTACTTAAGTCCCAGGAATCATTTCCCATAGGAGAAAAGGGTGCGTTGAAAATGGTCATGGACCTCGTGCTTTATGATCGTGAAACCCTTAGGCCGTTGTGTGTTCTGGACACGAAATACAAAGCTCACAGCACAGTTTCAAATGACGATTATTATCAGGTAGTGGCTTACGCTGATGCGATAGACTGTGAAATAGCTATCCTCATATATCCAAAGGAACTGGAGTACCCATTTGATGAAAAGCCCGGCAGAATACGAGTGAAGACAGCGGTTTTTGATATTGGCAGTGACTTAGACCAGAGTGGAAATAAGCTATTGGAACGGCTGTATGCTGTGTTACAGACAGAAAAGGAAACCGTTTTATAAAATAAAGGTGATTGGAAAAGATTGAAAGACGACCATAAATAATCAAAAGAGGACAACAATGCCTCGGCTCGGATACCGGTAGAAATGGGAATATGAGATTGGAAATTTAAGATTTGAGATTACAAATTTAAAAGGAAGAACAGGAATTGAAAATTTGAAATTTCAAATCTCAAATTTTCAAGGGAGGGGACATGACGTATGAAAGGTTTGAGGATTTGCCTGTATGGAAATCGGCAATTGAGCTTGCAGTAAAAATTTATGCTATGACGGAAAGACAACAATTCAGAAGAAAGTACAGTCTGCGCGATCAGATAGAACGAGCGGTTCTCTCGGTCTCAAACAACATTGCAGAAGGCTTTGAGCGCGGGACAACACAGGAGCTTTTGACCTTCCTTTACATTGCAAGAGGTTCGGCAGGAGAAGTGCGTTCGATACTTTGCTTCATTGAAAGGATTCCTGCTTTTCAGGATTTGAAATCTGAAATTTCAAATTTGAAATCAGAAGCTGAAAGCATCTCCCGTCAGCTTAGGGCATGGTCGGATTCTCTTCAGAATAGCGAAATCAGAGGACACAGATACCTGAATGAAAAAGAGAAGGTTATTGCTAAAAATAAAAAAGAACGAGCAGAATTCATAGAGACACTGAAAAGCTATAGAAAATAATTTCAAATTTAAGATTTGAAATTGCAGATTCAAGAAAAAGGAGTTAAAGAATAAAACAATGCCATTTAAACCTAAATTTACCATCACTCCCAAAATCAACAAGGCCCTTGTAGAAATCGAGCGCGTTCGCGGGTTCCTTGATGCGGTCAAGCTTAAGGACGACTGGCTGGCCGACATGCAGGAAAAGACGCTCATTCTTGAGTCGCATCATTCAACACATATTGAAGGCACAGCCTTGAGTCTGGAACAGTCCCAAAACATTCTTGAAGGCAAGAAGCTTAAGGGCATTAGCAGAGACGATGAAAAAGAGTTGTTAAACTACAAAAAAGCGATGGATTTCATTTCGAAATATCTTGGCAAAGATGATCCGATTACCGAAAGTATTGTCCGGGAGCTTCATAAGAGCACGGTCAAAGACGTTCGCGGCGATAAGGCGGACCCGGGCAATTACCGCAAAATTCAAAACTACGTTGCCAATTCTCTGACCCGCGAGATCATTTATACGCCGCCGGCTCCACTTGAAGTGCCTCATCTCATGCGGGAATTTGTAGATTGGCTCAATAAGGTTGAAGAGGTGTCTCCTGTTCTCATCGCAGGAATAGCACAATTTCAGTTCGTTCATATTCATCCGTTTATTGACGGCAATGGAAGAACTGCACGACTTTTATCCACGCTTATTCTCTACAAGACCGGCTACGATTTCAAACGGTTGTTCAGCATTTCCGAGTATTATGACAAAAACAGACCGGGCTACTATAAGGCCATCCAATCGGTCAGAAATAATGAAATGGACATGACCGGTTGGCTTGAATATTTTGTGACCGGTTTACGGTCTCAGATGGAGGAAATTCAGAAGAAGGGTGAGCAATTAATAAAGCAGGATGCTGCGTTGCAAAAGATTAAGATGGCAGGCTTAAATATCCGCCAGGAAAAAGGCATCAAATACCTATTAAAAAAGGGCGCAATCTCCGTTAACGAATATCAGGCTGTTGCTTCCTGTATACGCCGGACGGCCCAAAGGGATTTAGGGGATTTGATAGAAAAAGGGATCATTAAAATCGTGGCTAAGAGTCCGACTGATCCAACGAAGCACTATGTATTACTGTGACATGCTACTGTGACATGCTGTGACATTTTGCTGTGACAAATAAGCTGTTATGCAAGGAGTACATGCTTAAGGGACAAATTCTACTGAGAGATCATATGCTCAACAAATTCCTGAACATCCTCTTTCCCGAAACCTGTCCTGTCTGTAAAAATTCGGCAAAAGATCACAAAACTGCGCCGATATGTTCTGACTGCTGGCAGGCAGTTTCTCCATATGAAGGCCCGATGTGCCGAAAATGCGGAAGGCCGCTTATATCTGATGTTTCAACGATATGCGGGGAATGTTTGGAACATGAGCCTGCATTTTCATATGCAAGGAGCTTCGGACTTTATGATGGTGTGCTGAAAAAAGCGATCAGTCTGATGAAATTTTACGGGATCAAAAGACTTTCAAGGCCTCTGTCTGATGTAATGCTCCATCTTAAAATACCTGAGGCGGATGTTGTTATACCTGTGCCGCTTCATGAAAAGCGCCTGAGAAAAAGAGAATTTAACCAATCCGCCCTTATTGCTAAATATCTGGCGGCAGGCCAGGGTATTACGGTGATGCTGAACTGTCTCGTTAAAATCAGGGACACAACGCCGCAGGTGGGACTGAGTTCACAAGAGAGAAGAAAAAACATTAAGGGAGCATTCGCTATAAATAACAGGTCGCTGATAAGCGGTAAAGATATTGTGCTCGTAGATGATGTGGTTACAACCGGCGCAACAGTGCGCGAATGTTCAAAGGTACTAAAGAAAGCAGGGGCGCGGGATATTTACGTGATCACACTCGCGCATGGTATGATGGAGTAGCATAAATCCATATTATTCCGGCAGCCTGCCGGCAATCACACCCCTCAGGCGCCGTTATAACCAATGGTAACTTTTCCGTCTTCAACAATAACAGGGACCTTCCTCTGGCCGCCTGAATACTTAAGCATTTCGTCTAACTTTATTCTATCTGCTTTTACATCATAATATTCCGCACCCCAGCCGTAAGCCGACCTGGCTTTTTCAGTGAAAGGTCAGCCTGCTTTGCCGTATATAATTACCCTGTCTGCCATAAACAATGCCTCCTTTAAATGACATCCTTAACCTGGTTCAGGACCTTAAAATCAGATGCTGAAATAAATTCAGCATGACAAAATGTTCATTCCATTTTGCCGGTCAATTTTAATTATAACTGATATCATGGAGCTTGAAACAGTAAAAACAGTATAATTAACCAGTTACTATACTTATCGGTTTCATGACTGAAATCTTGACTATGTTTTGTTTTTGGCTTGTTAGAAAACTGTTCAATTGAAATTGTTATATGAAAGAAGAAAAGATTAACTGCTTTAATTGCGCTTACTTTTATATTACATGGGATGAAAAATTTCCCAGGGGATGTAAGGCAATGGGATTCAAGTCTAAAGAAATGCCTTCTGCAGTTGTTCACAAATCATCGGACACACAGTGTTTAAGGTTTAAGAAGAAGAAACAGAAAGCGTAGGTTGAAGATTTTTACAGTACGGAAGCGCGTAAGCGATGAAGTGATGAAGCAACAGATGACTTCTTAACTTCCGTACTTCCGAGCTTCCCCGCTTACGATCTTACAGCTCCAAGTTCATGAATGATGCGGGGTCTGCGACATAAAAGTTGGATATTTGCAAAAACGATTAAATTGCCTTATAATCTGTTAGCTGTTAAGCTATCAGATAGGAGGCGATTATGGAACA
>JAGVGM010000016.1 GCA_020057065.1 Thermodesulfovibrionia bacterium | reverse complement strand
TTGAAAACGGTGATCCTGATACGGTGGTTGAAGATATATGCCAGATTGCTCATCTACGGACTGAGGCATTTGAAAGAGAAGGTTTTATTTTGAAAGGAGGTGACAAGAATGAGAAAGAAAGCCAAAAAGCCTTACAATAAGCCGAGAATAGGTGAAGTGAAGATTACCCCTGAGGAGGCCGTTTTGACGCTTTGTAAGCAAAATACAGCCGGGCAGGCTAAACAACCAACTAATTATGCATGCAAGAATCAATGTCTCTCAGCTCAGGGAAGCTAGACTTAAACAGTACCTGAATGAAAACTGTCTTTTTCGCCTCCCGCCTCGGTAGGATGTCCACAATCTCTGGTTGGATGGAACAGATGAACAATGACCTAAAATTAAGGATTGGTGATATTATCTTTTTGCTCATTCCTCAACGGGGGATATATGCACCTAAAGTTAATGCTCCTCATCACCTTTTCCTTACCGAGGGAGACCCGGAGGTTATTCTTCGATTCCGGCAGAGCTCGGCTTTCCGGGGGGACAAGGACTTACCCGGAGAAATTCTCTTTGATACTCAGCCAAACTGGAGATTATGTTACTCTAACAAGAAGTACATCTTAGAGACACGTGACTGCACAGCGATTCTAACACCCGATTTTAGCTCCGGTGATGTCTACGTGATCAAAAAAAAGAGGGGTTTCCCCTTTACTTATCCTCTGGATGAACTTCTTATGATCAATCTGCTGGCAAGGGGACGAGGGGTGATGGTACATGCCCTTGGGATTATGGATACTGATAACGGTCTGCTTTTCGCCGGCACCTCTGGAGCGGGAAAGAGCACTTTATCTAACCTGTGGAATGACAAAAAAGATATCACTATATTGAGCGATGACCGGATAATTATTCGGAAACAAGACGGGCAATTCTGGATATATGGGACCCCCTGGCATGGAGATGCCAAAGTATGTTCGCCGGAAAAGGCGCCCCTCGAAAAGATTTTCTTCCTCAAACATGCCGAGGAGAATAAGGTGGAAAGAATAGAAGGGATTGTTGCCGCTTCAAAATTGCTGGTTTGCTCTTTTCCTACCTTCTGGGATAAAAAAGGAATGGAGTTTACTTTAGGATTTATTGATGAGCTAACAAGAGAAGTCCCCTGCTATGAGTTGGGTTTCTTGCCTGATGAAGGCGTCGTTGATCTTGTAAGAAATATTTAGTTATCTTCGTGGAGGTGGAATGATGAGAAAAAAAGCTCGGGTAGAAATTCCGCAAGATAAGATCGCGTCATTCTGCAAGAAACATCACATACGGAAGCTATCCCTCTTTGGTTCCGTTATTCGGGATAATTTGGGACCCGATAGTGATATAGACGTACTGGTTGAATTCGAACATGGATACGTCCCAAGCTTTTTCCGTCTCTTTGATATGGAAGAAGAGTTGTCTGTCATATTGGGTGGACGAAAGGTGGATATCCGTACGCCTGAAGACCTGAGCCGTTATTTCAGAGACAGAGTCCTGGCTGCGGCGGTGGTACAATATGCAACGTGACGACATGGTATGTATTCGCCATATCCTCGATGCTGCCCGTAAGGCCATACTCTTCACACGTAATCACACCAGGAAAGAGTTGGACACAAACGAGATGCTGTCACTATCTGCCCCCACTTGCAAAGGATCTAGAGAAGATAATTCCGCTGGAGGAAGCAACTTAAAATTCACCATAGACTGCCCCCTTATCAATTTACAATAAAGTGGGACAATAGATGAAAAATCCGATCCTTTTGAACAACTCCGATTTATAAGAGAAGGGTAATAGTCTAAATCTCCTAGCAAATAGAGGGATTAAGTATCGATTTTTGTAAACTCAAAGGGCTTTTTTTCAGCAATCTCATTTTCATCTCATTTTCATTGATTGACAGGTCTACAAAAATTCTATATATTGATTTAAAAATTGTTGCATTTAGTAGCTACAAAGGCGGCATTAAAATTTGGGCAAGAAATGGGTTGTTCAAGACCTGCATGGAAATACAATATACCTGACCCATGAACGGTGGCAACACATCACAGAAAACCATCCCGAAATGGAAGACTATTCTGACCATCTGAAAGAAACAATTAAAAGAGGAAGAAGACAACAAGAACCTTTAGATCCTCGCAAGTACCGATACATAAAATATTTTGAAGATTTGGTTAACGATAATAACCATATCGTAGCAATTGCCATGTTTAAGCTAGAGGTGGATGAAAAGGGGAATACAGTGGAAAATAATTTTATCCTTACTGCTTACCAAAAGTACATGAAACAAAAGAGGTGATTGTTATGAAAATCGTACCCAGTTATTTTTATGATGAAGAAGGTGATATTCTTTACGTTTCTTTCTGCCCTAGTGAGAAAGGAACTGGGGTAGAACTGAATAATAACATTTTGCTACGCCTTGATAAGGATAAAGAAAGAGCCTTGGGTTTAACATTCTTCGATTTTTCCATATTGATTCAGAAAACTGAGCTTGGACCACGGGGGTTTCCTTTAACAGGACTGGCAGGGTTTTCAGAGGAGCTTAGAGAAATTGTAATTAGAATTATCACCACCCCACCGGTCAGTCATTTCCTCAGAATAACGATGTACTCTCCCACTTTGACAGAGGCAATTCCCATAACTTATGTAGAAAAGCCCTCCAGCCCCATGTTCTTACCGTAAGGCCCCTGGTTCCTAAACGCTGGGAGCCGTTTTGTTAGGATGTAGGAAAACTGGAGTCAGTTTATCCTGGAGTATCCTTTAGGCGAGATCTTTTTAATAAACATTCTATCGAGGGGATACAGTGTGGTACTCCATGCCTGCGGAGTTATCAACGATAAAGGTCATGGTATCTTTTTTAGGTAACTCAGGACATGGCAAGTCAACCATGGCAAGACTGTGGTCCGAAAACCATGCCACGGTCCTTAATAATGATAGGATTATCTTAAGGGAAAAAGATGGAGAACTCTGGATGCATGGAACGCCCTGGCATGGCGATTTTAAGGAATTGTCACTGAAAGGGCTGCCAATCCGCAAGATATTCTTTTTACACCACGGGGACAAAAACTCGACTGTTCGCAAAAAGGGCGCAGGGGCGGTTTCAATGCTGTTAGCCAGGTCTTTTCCTCCCTTGTGGGATAAAAAAGGGATGGATTACACATTGGGTCTGCTCGATCTTATGGCAGGCAAACTACCCTGTTATGAACTTAATTTCCTTCCAGATAGAAAAATCATCGACTTTGTAAGGAATATTTAGATAAGTGAAAAACCATATCTTTTTAAACCATTCCAACTTATTGAAATTAAACAGGGAATTACTTGAAAGGGATGTGTCTATCCGTTTTCAGGCGAGAGGATTTAGCATGCGCCCCTTTATTCAAAACGGGGATTTTATTACGGTAAGCCCAATTGATAATTCCTGCATCAGGATAGGGGATGTTGTACTCTACTCGACTGCTAAAGACACTGTAGTAGTCCATCGCATTATTAATAAATATGGGAAAAATGGCAACATGAACTTAGTGATTAAGGGGGATGCTTCCTTTAGCTCCCCTGAAAAGGTTGATATGCAAAACGTATTAGGTAAGGTTGTGTCAATTGAAAGAAATGGACGAGAAAGAAGATTAGACACAAAACCTTATCGGATAATTGGTTTATTCTTTGCCGGCATTTCCCCATTCAGCCGCTGGATTTACCCCATAGGGAGCAGGGTGAAGCACAAAGGGCGTAAACTCTTAGGCATTATTTTAGAGAAACTTCAAAGCCTTAGGCTTTACGGTCTCTTAGTTAAAAAATTAATGAAAGAAAATATTCGCTACCAAATTGCTGTTCCCGCCGATGCCTCTTCGCTCTCCCGGCTTTACAGGTATAACCGGCAGCCTAATTTAGAGAACCCAACCGATGCTTTAAAGGAGCAGCTCAGAAACCCCAAAGATTCAGGATATTGGATTGTAGCAAAGCAAAAAATAGGAAGGAAGGAAGGAAGGGATAAGATTGTCGGTGGTGTAACTCTTGCCAGATTTGAACCAGATGATTATCCCTATGAAGGTTGGTGGATTTTTGGCATGAAAGTGAATTGGCGCTATCGGAGAATGGGAATCGGCGAAGAACTGACAAAGATGGCTATGGATATAGCAGCGAAATACGGCGCTTCAGAAATCAAGCTTCTGGTTTTTGAGGATGCCATACCTGCTAACAACTTATATCAAAAACTTGGATTTCGCCGGGTATCTATCCCTGAACTTGATGAACAGCTTGCAGAAGAGGCAAGAGAAACTTCACGCCGCCGAATCGTTTTGACAAAGAATATCCAATCTTGATGGCTTCGTAAAAAGTTCATCAATCTTGGGAAATTGGAGACATTGAATTGAAAAAAGTCATCGAGGCTAGGGAAAAAAGGCAATTGGAAATGGAGATGAAGGAAAAGAATAAACTGTCATGAGCTGGCTAAGGGAAGATAAATTTTTGCTCCTTTGTTGCCAGACAGAAATCGGCGATAAGGATAGAGACTGGTTAGATAAGATACAAAGAGACAAAATAGATTGGGATTATTTTCTAAAAAAGGCGAGAGAAGAGGGCATCTCGCCTTTGGTTTTTATAAGGCTTCCAAAAGTTCTCATTAGTAAGAATAATATCCCCAAATACGTAACAGATGAATTAAGAAAAGATTATTATCTAAACGCCAGCAAAAACACCTTAATTTTCAATGAATTAAGGAATATACTTAATGTATTTAATGAAGCTGGGCTACGGGTAATAGTCCTCAAAGGTGCGGCATTGGCTGAAACGGCATATAGGAATCTAGCCTTAAGACCAATGTCCGATGTAGACCTGCTGGTAAAAAAAGAAGACCTTTTTAGCATAAATGAACATCTAGAAGGTATCGGGTACTTTCCATCTGACCGATCCCTTGATGCTATTGATTTTACATCAACATATTTAACCACTCTTGATTATCGAAACGCCTCCGCCAACTCTCCTTCGTTTCACATTCACTGGCATTTTGTCAATTCTACCGTTCCCAATGATTCATACGTCAATGATATAAAAATGGAGGATATCTGGCAGGATGCACAAAAGGCAAGTGTTGCCAGTGTAGAAACGATGGTCATGGCGCCTCACCACCTTATTATCCACCTATCAGAACACGCCCTGAGAGTTACCCATTCTTTAAGTAAACTCAGTCTTTTATGCGATATTAATGAAGCCATAAATTCTTATCAGGATAGGTTGGACTGGGATAGGCTGATTAAATACAGCCT
>JAGVGM010000021.1 GCA_020057065.1 Thermodesulfovibrionia bacterium | reverse complement strand
CGCTACCCTACAATTTTCGCTTTGTCTAATTTTCTACAAGATGGCAAAGAGGAAATCGTTTCTCCTAATGATAGCCCTGCTACTGACAGGCACGGAAAGAATATCGCCATCATCGGGATGGCCGGACGTTTTCCCGGGGCAGAAAATACAGAAGCTTTTTGGGGAAATCTAATTGCAGGAAAGGAATCCATTACCTTTTTTAGCAAAGAAGAATTGCTTGCAGCCGGTGTACCTGAAAAAACGGTTCTCAATCCCAATTACGTCCCGGCCAATGGCATACTCAAAGATGTCGATATGTTTGACGCAGAATTTTTCTCAGTCCCCCCGATCGAAGCCAGGATGATTGACCCCCAACAACGCCTGCTTCTGGAAACAGCCTGGCATACTTTCGAGAATGCCGGCTGGGATCCAACGAGTTACAAAAAGCGGGTGGGCGTTTTTGTGGGGACCTCATTAACCTCATATTTCATTAATAATATTCTTGGCTCACTCGCGGGGCTGCCTGAAAGCAAAGCATTTGCGGCTCTCATAGCCAATGGACGGGATTTTGCCGCGACCAGAATAGCCTACAAACTTAATCTGCGCGGTCCGGCCATAAATGTATCAACCGCCTGCTCTACTTCTTTGACGGCAGTACACCTTGCCGTACAGGCACTTATGGACGGTCATTGCGAAATGGCTTTGGCAGGCGGTGCGACTGTACATCCGCAACAAGTGGATGGTTATATTTATGAAGAAGGCGCCATTCTCTCTCCGGATGGTCATTGTAGGGCTTTTGATGCTGACGCCAAAGGAACTGTTGGCGGAAACGGTGTTGTACTTGTTCTTTTAAAACCTCTGGATGAGGCAATACGAGACGGCGACAATATTTATGCGGTAATAAAAGGAACGGCTATAAATAATGACGGTGGGGATAAGATAGGTTTTACAGCTCCGAGTATAAACGGACAGGCCGAGGTAATCCGTTTGGCTCAAAAAGATGCGGGCGTACAACCTGAGTCAATATCATACATAGAAGGACACGGTACCGGCACGGTACTTGGAGACTCCATTGAAATCAGCGCACTGCGGGAGGTGTTCAAAAGCAATAGCGAAGAACGAAGTTGTGCCTTGGGTTCTGTAAAGACCAATTTAGGCCATCTTGATACTGCTGCGGGCATTGCCGGACTGCTAAAAACATCCCTGGCTTTATATCATCGAATAATCCCGAAAACCCTTCATTTTCAAAAGCCGAACGAGCAATTAAGCTCTTCAAAAGGACCTTTTTATGTTAATAACTCTACACAAGCCTGGCAAACCAGTCAGCTTCCACGACGAGCCGGAGTGAGTTCCTTTGGGGTCGGCGGAACCAATGTCCACGCGATACTTGAGGAAGCGCCCCACCCTATTTTGAACCCGTCCGGCAGAAGCTCACAAATTATTCCGCTTTCTGCTAAAAGCGAAAAAGCCTTGCGGAAATTATCTGTCAACATGGCTGAATTCTTGGAAAACAATAATGGTCTTGAATTAGCGGACGTTGCTTTCACGCTTGCAAAGGGCCGTAAGACTTTTGATGTGCGTCGGGCTTTGGTCGCAAGTAGTTCTTCTGATTCCATCAAAAAACTTCGCTCAGATTATCAGTTAGATGAAAATCTCTCAAGAGAATTGGCATTTATGTTTACAGGACAAGGTTCACAGTATGTCGGGATGGGCAAGGGACTGCTTAGAGAATCTGTTTTTTGTGATACTGTTAAAGAATGCGCCGATATACTTAAACCGCATATAAACCTGGATATTCGGGACGTGATCTGGGCGGATTCGTCTTCGGCAGAGGCAAACAACAAATTAACATCTACCCGTTTTGCGCAACCGGCGCTGTTCATTCTCGAGTATGCTCTGGCAAAACAATGGATGCACTGGGGAATAATTCCAAATGCTATGATCGGACACAGCATCGGCGAATGGGTCGCCGCATGCCTTTCAGGAGTTTTCTCTTTGGATGACAGTCTGCGTCTGGTCGCGTTAAGAGGCGAGCTTATGGATAAGCAAGCTCCGGGAAAAATGTTGGCGGTATCCATTTCAGAAAAGGAAATCGCGGAATGTCTTTCCTCGGGACTTTCTCTGGCAGCCATTAACAGCCCCCGGCAATGTGTGATCTCAGGCTCGGAAGAAAATATAGACGAATTGGCTAAGCTTCTTAATTCAAAAAATATCAGCAACTCTAAGATTAACACCTCACATGCCTTTCACTCAGATATGATGACTCCTGTTTTGACACCATTTACAAAAGCTGTGGCCGAGGTGAAACGATCTGTTCAAAAAATTCCTTTTATTTCCAATATTACGGGTAACTGGATTACAGATGAAGAAGCCGTATCACCGGAATATTGGGCGCGTCATCTTCGAGAAACAGTGCGTTTTGCCGACGGACTAACAACCTTACTCGAGAAAGAAAATCTCTGTTTACTTGAAATTGGTCCTAAGAAAGTTCTTGCTAATTTAGCGTTACAAACTCCAGATTATAAAAATGGGCATCTTGTCTTTTCTTCAATGTCAGATTTACCCAATAACCCGGATTTCGACAACTTGGGAGAAACTATTGCCGGTATATGGACAGCAGGATTTGATATTGATTGGGACGCATTTTACGAGCACGAGAAACATCGACGCATTCCTCTGCCGACATATCCGTTTGAGCGGCAGCGCTATTGGATAGAAGCTATTAGAGGAAATGGGGTTACACAAAAACCTGACAATATGAATAGCTCAAAATCCAACTTTGAAGCTCTCATTGGGGAGATGCGTAATCATGAAGCTACATTGTGGCAAACTCTGCCCATCAAATTAGTTGCGGACACGCCGGAATTCATCGCTTTGGTCAATAAACTGTGTAGCGCGTATGTTCTTCGTATGATTGCCGGCGCGTTACCGGGGATT
>JAGVGM010000312.1 GCA_020057065.1 Thermodesulfovibrionia bacterium | reverse complement strand
GTAACTGAGACGGCGGAGCAGTGCCAACTTTCAGGACGTCATTCCGGCTTGTCCGGAATCTGGCTTTGCTGAAAGACTCCCGACAAGCGGGAGTGACAGGCTCTTGAGGTGCTTCCTATCACCTATAACCTATGACCTACAACCTATAACCTATACTGGTTGATCGGCTTGACAGCTTAAATGTCAATGGTCAAGCCTGACCCCAAGCTAAATACTATGGCTGAGGATAGATCAACGGCGATCAGGCAGCTCATAAAAAAGGCAATATCGAGAGAGAAAATAATGCTCGGCATTAGAAAATTTCAGGAGGGGGCGCCCTTCAGAAAAGCGGCTGAAACAGCAGGTCTTGATTACTGGGAATTCCAGGCAGAGCTTGATAAACATGAAATCCCGGTGTCATCTTCCTTGTCATTTGCCAGGAAAAGAGTCAAGCAATGATAAATAAAGCCGATTAAGAGATTAATACCCACCTGATCCTGAATCATAACTTTGCGATTTTGAACTCTGAAATTATTATTTTTTTTGATTCATAACTCTTGATTTCCGCTGACCAGTTTGTAACGGTACTGTTGCTTTGTGAGCCTAAAACGGTTATGAATAATTTTAAATAGTTACAGAAAAAACTTATTTTGGGAAAATAGTTATTGATGGACCCTTTCACCCTTTGCTTAGAGTCTGTTTATAAACTTATTTGTCTGTCCGTCATTACGGCAGTCTCCCCGATTACGATCTTCGGGGACAGGCTTAACCCGGGAACCGGTCTTCTGAATAAGTTCTGGATGCCCGATCACAGACTTCGGGCATGACAAACTATCTGGAATGGCTGTAAATAAATACTATTGCAATATATTGCTATAAATACTACAATGGTAATGCAATGTAATGGAAACAGGCAAACTCAAACAACTCATAGTCGAGCATAAGGAACGCTTTCTTGTGCCTGCGGAACTCATAAAGCGTGAGAGCCAGGAAATTGTTGCGCCTTATGTAAAACAAAAAGAGATTATCGTCCTGAGCGGTGTCAGACGGGCCGGAAAATCCTCTTTAATGAAGTTAATCTGTAATGATATCCTCAAGACCTATGATATCCCGACCGGCAATATACTGTACCTGAATTTCGAGGATGAAAGATTTATTGAATTCACACACAGGGACTTTGAACCTCTTTATGAGACATTCATAGAGCTTTACCAGCCGGACGGCAGAAAATATTTTTTTCTGGATGAGATTCAGAATATTAACGGCTGGGAAAAATGGGTCAACAGGATGTATGAATTTGAAGATGTCAAAATATTTTTAACAGGGTCAAATGCTGCTCTCCTGAGTCCTGAAATAGCAACTGCCCTGACCGGCAGGAATCGGCAGATTACCGTTTATCCCTTTTCATTCAGTGAGTTTTTAAGTTTCAGGAATTATAAAGTTGACACAAAAGATTTGTACTTGAGGGAAAAGAAAGTAAAGCTAAAAAAATTATTCAGACAATACTTTGAATCAGGCGGGTTCCCTGAGGTATTAAAAAATAATGATACAACACTTCTCGAACAATATTTTAAAGATATAATTTACAGAGATGTGGTGGCCCGATACGCAATAAGGAACATAAGGGAAATACGAGAACTTGCTTTGTTTCTGGCTTCAAACATCGGGACCATACAAAGTTATCAGAACCTTAAGGAACTGATACATGTAAAAAGCCTTAATACAGTAAAAAACTATCTGGAAATCCTGGAAAATGTCTACCTGTTTTTACGGCTGGATCTGTTTGATTATTCCGTCAAAAGACAGATATATAATCCGTCAAAAATTTATGCGATCGATACCGCTCTCAGCAGTTCTATCGCGTTTAAGTTTTCACAGGATCTGGGACATATTTATGAAAATATTGTTTTCATTGAATTGCTGAGAAGGGGCCATGAAATGTTCTACTGGAAATCCAAAAGCGGCAAGGAAGTTGATTTTTTAATAAAGAAGGGTTTAAAGATTGACAGGGCCATTCAGGTATCCGCTGATTTAACAAAAAGCAAAACCAGACAGAGGGAAATCGAGGGCCTTCTGAATGCCGCGGAAGAATTCAATATTAAAGATCTGACTATTATTACAGAAGATGAAGAAGGCGAAGAAAAAATCGGCAAACTCAAGATCGAAATAATACCTATATGGAAGTGGCTTGTTGTGTCATAAAATGCTTTAGTCTGGTTATAAACTACGAGCATGTGTCATTCCGGCTTGCCTGCCTGCCGGTAGACATGGTCCGGAATCTCTTTTAGAAGGATAACGGGAATTCAGTTTAGCTTTTGCATCCCCAAAACGGCAGTTAGCCACTGATTTGCACTGATTGACGCGGATTTTTAAATTCATTGCAATTAGACAGGATATGTAGTAAATAAGAAAAAAAATCTTGTAAATCTTGTTAATCCTGTCAAAAAAATAAAAGTATCAGTGTTAATCTGTGGCCAAATGTTTTTTATAGGTTCATAACTCTGAATTAATAAATAAGGGCGTATTGCAATACGCCCCTACTCTTAGCTGATAGCTGACGGCTGATCGCTGACAGCTTTTTGTAACTGAGACGGCGGAGCAGTGCCTGGAGAAGAGCTTGCCGGCCAACCAGCTTGATAGCTTGCAATCTTACATGCTTGAGGCAAGCTTCCTATTACCCATCACCTATGACCTACAACCTATAGCCTATTACCCATTTTATGTGCGGAATCGCAGGAATAATCAGTTTAGATAATCAGAAGATCGATGAGGCCGTCATCCTGAATATGAGGGACGCGATGCATCACAGGGGCCTGGACGATTCCGGCCTCTATTTCAATGATGAAAGAACCGTTGCGCTCGGACACAGAAGGCTCTCGATCATTGATCTTTCGCCACTTGGACATCAGCCCATGCTTACTGAAGATGGGAATATCTGTCTCATATATAATGGCGAACTATATAATTTCAAGGAGATAAGAACAGAATTGAAAGACGCAGGACACGTCTTCCACTCCACGAGCGATACAGAAGTTATTTTAAAGGCTTACCAGCAATGGGGCGAGCATGCTTTTGAAAAATTCAATGGCATGTATGCTATTTACATATATGATAAAAGAAATGATCTGCTTTACCTTACGAGAGACCATACTGGAATAAAACCCCTCTACTACTCGATCTCAAACAGCAAACTCGTTTTTGCCTCTGAGATAAAAGCCTTTTACAACTCTAAGAGATGTATTCATGCTTCCCAAGGGCAGTTTCCTCAAATTACACCTGAGAACAAAACAGCATGAAATAAAGGAACATACCAGCATCGCCATAAATGAAAATATTACTGATCTAAAAGAAGCGGTTGACCTTGTGAGGAACGGGTTTATAAAGTCAGTTGAGAGACATTTAATTTCTGATGCGCCTATCGGTGTATTTCTGAGCTGGGGAATAGATTCAAGTCTTGTCTCACTCCTTGCACACGAACTTCACAAAGATGATCTGAGGACATTATCTGTTGTTTTTGAGGAGAAGGAATTTTCCGAGGAACGATACCAGAATATTATCCTGAAGAAGATCAGATCAAGACATAATTCCTATCTTGTTACTCAAAAGGATTTCATGGACAATCTTGATAATATCTTTCAGGCCATGGACCAGCCGACCATAGACGGGATCAACACATATTTTATAGCAAAGTGCGCAAAGGAAGACGGTCTCAAGGCGGTCCTGTCAGGAATGGGCGGAGATGAATTGTTTGGCGGTTATTCTTCTTTTACACGAATAGATCATTTATGGAAAGTTAAAGGGTTAAATAAAGATATCAGGAAACTTTTCAAGTTAAGTGAATTTTCAGGGGTTGATAAGTATAAAAGATTCTCATTTCTTTCCATGAAGGAGCCTCTTTCTTTTTATCTTCTGCTGAGAGGGATGTATACCCCGAATTCTGTTTCGGAGATCTTGGGATGTTCTGTTGCCGATGTGCGGAAAGCGCTCGAAAAACTGAATACAGATATCGATCCGCAACTCGGGAAACAAAACTTTGTGAGCTGTCTGGAAACAAACCTCTATATGAAGAACCAGCTTTTAAAGGACACGGATTTCATGAGTATGCGGCATTCCGTTGAGGTGAGGGTGCCGTTTCTCGACAGGAGATTTATGAAGACCGTCTTTTCGATCAAAAAGTCCATTAAGTTCAGGAAAGAAATCCCCAAGTTTTTGCTAATAAAGGCATTCGAGGATGTCCTGCCCAAGGAGATCGTAACGAGAAAAAAACAGGGCTTTACATTTCCTTTTGATGTGTGGATGAAGAGTCAGGGTAATGGGTTTTTTGAAGATGCGGTATCAAGAGGCGGTGTAAATAAAGAATATGCTGACAGAGTGTGGAATGAATTTGAAAAGGGGAATATACATTGGTCCAAGGTGTGGGCGATGGTTGTAATGTCGAACTCAAAATCATCAATCCCTTTTAGTGCTATAATTCAATAGAAGCATTAAACTCAATTGTGTTATATTACCGATATATTCAATAAACAGAGGAGGTAGCTATGCCAAGACTTAAGGAGATTGATATAAATTATGAGCAGGTCAGGGACCTGTTTTCACAACTTGATTTTGAAAAGAAAATGGCATTGATAAAGGAAGTAATTAAGGATAAGAGATATAGAGAAATTTTCTACGCATATACAGAAGGACTGGTAACAAAATATAAGATTCCATCGATGAGTGAAAAAGAACTTGATGCTTATCTTCATGGAAACAATTAAGGGATCATCTATTGGCTATAAGGATTGTAATTGATACCAATATATATTTCTGCTATTTTCTGGAATGGCAGACCCAGGGAAGTAATAGACCTTGGACGTGACGGAAAGATTCTGATCTTCACATCAGTAGACATAGAAATTGAGATAGCCGATAAATTAAGAACAAAATTCAAGCTCGCCGAGGAAGATGTCAACCGGATACTTTTGGACTTTTCTGCATTTACATTGCCGCTTAGACCCGACAGGAAAGTTTCTGCAGTACAAGATGATCCCGACGATAATAAATTTATAGAGTGTGCTATCGAAAGCAGGGCGGATTATATTGTGTCAGGCGATGCACATCTGTTAAATCTAAAAGAATTTGAAGGAATTAAAATTCTCAGGGCATCAGAGTTTTTAGAAAGATTTCATAACCAGAAATAAAGAAAGTAGTTTGTCTTCGTAATAACGAGAAACAAAAGAATCAAAATAATAATAAAATAAGTAGTAGAAATAAATAGAGTTGCTTCACCATTCAGGAAGTTCAATTCTTGCATAATCCATTGTCCTCGCACAGCCTTTTTGAAGACCGTATTTAATGAAGAAAACTGGGAAATATTTTTGAAGACGCGTATCAAGAGGCGGTGTAAATAAAAAATATGCGGACAGGGTCTGGAATGAATTTAAGCAGGGGAATATACATTGGTCTAAGGTATGGGCGTTGGTTGTTATGGGGAGAATTAATGATGGTTTGGGCAGTAAAAAAGTGACAAAGATTATGGTAAAATACCCTATATAGTGAAGATACATGGGAAAAGGGGTTGTTCATATCTACTAATGCCGGTACGTAACTACAAAGGAGGTGTAAAACTATGGGCACAACAAAACAGAAAATAGATTTATCTATTTTATCAGAGGAAGCTAAAAGAGAGTTAATAGATTTCTATTGCTTCCTGGTTGATAAATATGGCAGAAAAACCAAAGTCAGAAAAACAAAAAAGTTTGAAAAAACGGTATCAAATCCACTAAAGGTCAAGAATTTAATCATTCCTCCCAGGGAACAACTCTATGAAAGATAAGATCTTTGTCGATACGAATATTTTTATATATTCTGCCGTTGAAGATAATTTTCATCTCGATAAAAGGAATAAGGCTGTTGAACTGATTCAGAGGGAAGAGTTTGAAATTGTAATCAGCACACAAGTAATTAATGAATTTTATGCAATACTTATCAAGAATAAAATTAGCGATGCAGAAATACAAGAAAGAATCTACGAGTTAATTGAGAATGCAGTTTTAGTGAATGTGATATTTAAGACCATGCAATCGGCATGGAAGATAAGAGAACGATATGGATTTTCCTATTGGGATAGCCTGATAGTTGCTTCAGCATTGGAATGTAACTGTTCAATACTTTACACTGAAGACCTTCAGGACGGACAACTCATTGAAAAGAAGCTTAAAATCATCAACCCCTTTACAAATGCAACGACTTAATTGAAGCGTTAAACTCAATCGCCTGATTCTCTAAATCGTGTTAATCCTTTCAAAAAAAGAAAAATATCTGTGCTTATCTGTGAAAAATGTTTTTTTTAAGACAAAAAATATGCGGACAGGATTTGGAATGAATTTGAAAAGGGGAATATGCACTGGTTCAAGGTGTGGGCGATGGTGGTTATGGGAATGACGAAAAAACGGACATTATTTATGCAGTTTCCAGTAGCTGATCGCTGACAGAAGTACATAGCCATCGTCTTGTTAGCTTATATTGCGTATGGTAAACTTAAACCCGGAGGTGAGATTTATGGAAAAGGTTAAGTTGCTGGATAAAGGAGTTATTGAATTACCCATAAAGGTGCGAAAAAAGTTCAGACTTGAGAAAGGTATGGAATTTGACCTGTTTTTCGACTCGGAGACTATCTATCTTAAGAGAATATTTAAATCCATTAAGGATAAGACATTTAAGGAAGTGTCCCGTCCCTTTAGAGAAATGGCAAAGAAGGAGAAATTAAAAGCTGAGGACGTTGCAGAAGAGATAAAAAAATACAGGAAAAAGGGATAACAGTATAATTTTGAAAAAGGTCGTCTTTGACACTAACACACTTATTTCCGGACTGTTGTGGGATGGTAATGAAGCCGGAATTATTGAAAAAGCCGAGAGAAAAGAAATCCAGCTTTTCATATCTCAGAAGTTGATAGATGAATTAGAGGGTGTTTTAAGAAGGAAAAAGTTTTTAAAGAGACTTGAAGGTAAAGAATATACTGTTAATGAGGCCGTTGTAAAAATTGTATTAATAGCCACATTGATAGAGCCAGCATTTAAAATTAATGCGATAGAAGAAGACCCTGATGATAATAGAGTTTTAGAGTGTGCTGTATCTGCAAAAGCAGATGTTATTATTTCAGGGGATAGTCATTTGTTAAATCTGAAAAATTATTCAGGGATTGATATTATGTCTGCCGGTGCGTTTATAAAGCAGATGACAAGATAAAAATGTAGCTTCACCATTCAGGAAGTTCAATTCTTGCATAATCCACTGTCCTCGCACAGCCTTTTTAAAGACCGTATTTATGAAGAAAACTGGGAAATATTTTTGAAGACGCAGTATCAAGAGGCGGCATAAATAAAAAATATGCTGACAGAGTATGGAATGAATTTCAGCAATATCTCTTGCAAGAATAAATTCTCTCGAGCTTATTCAGAAATTAAAACTTAATGCAATTCTTCCACGCGAGGTTTATGATGAAGCAGTAATAAAGGGGGAAGAAAAGGGTATCGCTGATGCTACAGTTATAAAGAGTTTTATATCCAGATATGAGATGAAGACAGTTAATGTAAGCAGTAGTCATATAAACCTCCTGCGGAAAAAAATAAACAAGGTTCTTGCAAAAGGCGATGAAGCTGTACTTTCATTGGCAATGAAGGAAAAAATAAGAGAGATTATAACCGATGACGATGGTCTTGGCAAAATTGCAATGGCGCTGGGTTTCAGCGTAAAAGCCACACCTGACTTATTAATGGAGGGGCTGAGACAAAAGGTATTGGATTTTCAAAAGGTTGAGATATTAATGAGAGAATTAGTTGTTGAAAACAGACTGAGTTCTGTAGTAGCAGAACTTTATTTGCTGGAGGGAAAAAGATATGTTAAAAGCTAAAGAACTTATACGGACTAATGTAATGCTTGACAGGGACTTGCTGGACTCAATTGATGCATTTGCGGATGCTATGGCTGAGGATAGATCAACGGCGATCAGGCAGCTCATAAAAAAGGCAATCTCGACAGAAAAGATAATGCTCGGCATCAGAAAATTTCAGGAGGGGGCGCCCTTCAGAAAAGCGGCTGAAACAGCAGGTCTTGATTACTGGAATTCCAGGCAGAGCTTGATAAACATGAAATCCCGGTGTCATCTTCCCTGTCATTTGCCAGGAAAAGAGTCAAGCAATGATAGAGGCGTTTCCTATCACCCAAAACCTATAACCCTTGTTTTTACTTAATCCTTAATCCATAACCATTAACTCTTGTTACTTGTCAATAGTCAAGCCTGATTCCAGGTGATTAATAAATGATTTTGGTATGTTAAAATAACTGAAAGGAGATTCATGATGGTCAATCAGAAAATCATTTCAAATATTTTAAAGCCTCTCGTAATATCAGGAGTTTATAAGGATGAAACGGTAGCTTTAAAAGATATTGTTGCAGATTATATGCAACGGAGAATAGAAATATACGTATCTGTCATAAAAAAAATGGAGTCTAAATACGGTAAAGATTTTGTTGCTGTAAGTAAAAAGATCAAGAAAAAGGCAACAATAGAAGTTGAAGACGACTGGATGGAATGGAAAGCTGCAATAGTAATGAGTCAGTCATGGCATCAAGCATTAAAGAAACTCCTCAATAATGCTGCATAAATTTGATATTTATAAAATAATTGCAGCCCTCAGGAAAATTTCTATAGTATCAAATGTTGAGATATTACTTATTGATGAAATCGAACATCGTGGATTCTATAAATTACGGTGTACGCTTGTTCCTTCCAAATTCAAGCTTGACATAAAATATGTCAGCACAGAAAAAGATATTTTGTATTCATACCAGTTATATACAGACAAAGCGATTGCGAGATGGGATAACGAACCTCATTATCCAGGTTTTAAGAACTATCCACATCATTTTCATTATAAAGAAAATATTGGAGCATCCGTACTTTCTGGAAATCCGATACATGATGTTAATAAAATATGCTCATTCGTTAAAGGGATAATTGGAACCATTTGAAACTTGTAAGCGGGGCAGCTATCAAGGCGGTCACATATAAAGCCACATAGTTTGTCATTCCCTCAGGTCTTAAGCGGGAATATAGTTCTTTTTTTACATAACCCATAATCCATATCCCTTAACTCTTGCTATTTGTCAATAGTCAAGCCTGACCCTGAGCGATAAGAGAAAAAATCTTGTAAATCGTGTTAATCCTTTCAAAAAAAAGAAAAATATCTGTATTTATCCGTGGCAAAATGTTTTTTTTATATAAAAATATGCGGACAGAGTATGGAGTGAATTTGAAAAGGGGAATATACATTGGTCTAAGGTGTGGGCGATGGTTGTTATGAACAATACTAATCGCATTTAAGATAATAAAGAAAATTGCCAACTTGCTCGCATAAGTGCTGAATAAATGCACAACTGCAAGCCAGCCCCCCCAATATCTCCTATTGCATGGTTACAACATTTTGACTTTCCAATTGTTTATTCATTAAAATTATTCCATAAAGCCGGATTTAATATTCAACAATTTAAGAAAGTAGTAACATGGCGCAAATGGCTCAGCAAAAAGATACCGCAGGTTTAATACAGACAATAATAGATAGAATTAAGGTGTTGAATCCCTATAAGGTAATTCTTTTTGGCAGTTATGCATGGGGAGCGCCGGATGAGAATAGCGATGTGGATCTGATCGTCGTAACAAATGATGATCTAATGCCAAAAAGTTACAATGAAAAACTTCAGATATACTTAAAAGTTTCTCATATGCTTACAGATATCCTGAAAAATGTTCCTATTGATTTGATCGTTCATACAAAGCCCATGCATAAGAGATTTATAGAGCTCGACAGCATGTTCTATCGGGAAATAGCTCAAAAAGGAATTGTATTGTATGAACGAGCTAACTAAGGAATGGCTGGCAAGGGCAAATGACGATCTTGAGACAATTAAAGAAATTATAGACAATCCTGAATTAACAAATATTGCAGCATTCCATGCGCAGCAAGCCATTGAAAAATCTCTGAAGGCGGTCATTGAAGAATTCAAAATAGGATTTATAAAAATCCATAATCTTGAAAAACTATTTGCACTTACAAACAACTATCTGCAGATTGAAATTAATCTGGAGCTGGTAAAGAAACTTGATGCTCTTTACATCGATTCCCGCTATCCCAGTGAATTCGGTATCCTGCCTTATGGCAAACCCACAGTAGAAGACGCTACTGAATTTTCCGAATTTGCAAAAAGGGTTGTCTCTGGAATAAGCAATTTCTTAATGAAATAGCACACCTGTACCCTTGTCTGCCTGGTTATAAACTAAGAGCAGATATCATTCCGGCATGTCAGCTTGACATTGGTTTAACCAATAGAACTAATAAAACTAATAAAACAAATTCAACTTCCTTCTGTTTCCTGCCTACTGCCCACTGTCTACTGTGTACTGCCCACCCCTTACCCCATAATCCCTACCCCTGTGTTATTGACCTATCTACCCGCAAGTAATACAATATACTCAGAAAAAATTAGTTATTAGTTTTACAGTAATTTCTATTTTTCTCATAACTCATTACTCATTAAGAAAGGGCGTATTGCGATACCTCTTTTCTCTTAGCTGAAAGCTGACGGCTGATCGCTGACAGCTTTTTGTGATTGAGACGGCGGAGAGAAGGGAATTGTGTCGATTTTTAAAAAAGATAAATTAGAAATGTTAAAATATAAAAAAACTATGAAAGGAGGGATTTAGATGAGCAAAATAGTCCTGGAAGTTAAGGATGAAGATTTACTGCGCTTTGGGGAAGCAAAGATGAGGGAAGAAATAGAGCATACGCTGAAATGGTTGAAGATAAAAGGACTTCTTAAGAGTATTTCCAGTGCAGTCAGTAAATTAAAAGTAGATTATAAAAAGGAAGTTCAGATGATTAAGAAAGATGCATGGAAAGAATATAAGAAAGATCTTCCTTTATGAAAATTGTTATTGATTCAAACATAATATTTTCTGCTCTTATCAGTGGAAAAGAGATATACATCGATATCTTTAAAATAAACGATGTTTTTATTCCTGATGTAGTATTCACCGAATTAAACAAATATGAAGCCCGCCTTATAAAGAAGACAAAACTAAAAAAGAATGAGTTTGGATCTTTTGTGAAAATGCTTTTTGAGGAAATAACAGTTATTCCTAAATTTGCTGTATCTCCGGACAATTGGCATAAAGCTTATGATATTTGCAGCGCCATAGATGAAAAAGACACCCCATTTGTAGCTTTAAGCCTTGAACTTGAAATGCCCTTATGCACTAATGACAAGAAATTGTATGAAAAGCTTAAAGAGAAGGGTTTCTGTAATTTTGTAACTGTTGAAGAACTGATAAAGCCAATAAGAGATTAAAACCCCCATAATCCCTACCCCTGTGTTATTGACCTATCTACCCGCAAGTAATACAATATACTCAGAAAAAATTAGTTATTAGTTTTACAGCAATTTCTATTTTTCTCATAACTCATTACTCATAAGAAAGAGCGTATTGCGATACCCCCGTTCTCTTAGCTGAAAGCTGACGGCTGATCGCTGACAGCTTTTTGTAACTGAGACGGCGGAGCAGTGCCAACTTTCAGGACGTCATTCCGGCTTGTCCGGAATCTGGCTTTGCTGAAAGACT
>JAGVGM010000334.1 GCA_020057065.1 Thermodesulfovibrionia bacterium | reverse complement strand
TCAGTCGGGCAGCGGATCAGGAGGTGCGGTAAATATTGCAACGTCAACCCTTTCAGGTACAGGTACAATCAGGGCTAATGGCGGAGCCGGAGAGGTCGGCGGCGGAGGCGGAAGAGTAGCTGTCATCTACAGTGATACAATGACACTGACTCCAGGCAACATAATTTCTCTCGGCGGGGCAGGATACTACGGCACCAGCGGCCAGAACGGGACGGTCTATTTGCAGCAGCAGTAAATGACTGGATTCCCGCTCTCGCGGGAATGATAGAAAAACGAAACCCCTACCTTAGATTCCTGAAAAAATGCCGGTAGTAGACCAGGCTTGATAAAATCATCGCTCCGCCAAACCCGATATAAATAATTGCAAGATAGTGCTTTGGCATCGATGAATGTCTCAGAATCGTCCCCACTCCGATCATAACCAGTATGATCAGATAACTTTTCCACGGCTGAAAGGCAAAAATACAAACCTTGCCCTCTTTTGAGAGGATACGGCCGGTGTTTTTATTGACCAGTTTGAGAAAACCAAAGTAATAGATAAGTACCGCAAGAACGACTCCCGTAATCCCAGGGCAGACAGTATTTTGCCGGCTTGTCAGAGACAGCCAGTTCATGGCAAGTTTACATAGCATTATTCCGACAAGGCTCCACAAAATCCCTGAAAGAAAGATCAGGAGTCGCTTATCAACTGCAGGGTCATATTTTTTTAGCGTAGAGTGCATGATAGTTTTTGCTATCTTCAATTTGTTTATGAAAATATTTTAAAGAGCATAAATGTCACAGTGATACCAAGCAGTGCGCCGACAATAACTTCCAGAGGTTTATGGGCGCCTGTACTGACCCTGCTTTGTGCAATGATTATGGCCATAAAGAATACGAGCAAGGATGGTATAAAACTCTCACTTATCATGGTGACAGCGACCCACATTGAAAAGGAAATCGCAGCGTGCCCGCTTGGCATTCCTCCCCTTAATGGTTGACCTTTTCCGAAAAATGATTTTGTCAGCACTACCATTATCAACACGACAATAAGTGAAACGACGGCCACATCGGATTTTGCGTGTTTTGCTATATTCAGGCCGTTGTAAAAAAAGTTTTTTACCGGTTCGAAGAGTATGACAAATCCTATAACTGCAGCCCCAATTGCAGTTATGAGGACCGCGCCGGCAGCCATATCCTTGATCCTTTTTGCCTTTTCGTCGTATTCTCTGAATAGAATATCTGTGATCGTCTCAAGGGCTGAGTTCAACATTTCAACAGACAGAACAATAATCGACAGTGTTATTAAAATTACAACTTCCGACCAGCTTATACCGATCGTAAAACTTACGATGAGTATTAATATTGCGGCATAAAAGTGGTAACGCATATGCCGTTGTGTTTTTGCGGCATGAAGTATGCCTTCAATTGCGTGATTAGTGCTTCGGATCCATTTTCTTAATGGCATTAGATAGCTCCGTTTCTTTTTTTCTCATTTTCCCTGCCTTGTAAACTGTCTTTTCATGATCATAACCCAGCAGATGCAGTGTTCCGTGGATCAGGAGACGTGAGACCTCATCATGAAATCCCCAGCCATACATTTTTGCCTGTGATTCTGCACGTGGTACGCTTATGACTATGTCTCCAAGTATTCTTACTCCCCATTTCTCACTTATCTGTGGAAAAGCAAGCACGTCCGTGCTCTTGTCAACTCCCCTGTATAGGGCATTTAGCTCAGACATTTTTTTATCTCCAACAAACATTATACTTAATTCTGCTGTAGGCTGGTCTAAGATGCAGAGTATCTTGCGGGCTGTTTCTGTTATCTTTCTTTTATTTAAGGATCTGCGCCTTTGATGGTCTTTTATGAGTATTTTCATTCTCTAATTCGAACCCCGGATAGTTGATACGCTTATGATACATGCTGCTCAGGAGATACACAAAGTGGGTTTTGATTTCCCGAATATCCTTAAATGACAACTCACAGTTGTCAAGCTGCCCGTCAATAAAACAGTGGTTGATTATCTTTTCAACAAGGAGCGATACTCTTGCCGGAGATGTATCGGAAAGGACCCTCGATGCAGCCTCAACCGCATCAGCCATAAGCACTAAAGCTGCAACCCGTGTCTGGGGCTTGGGGCCGGGGTACCTGAAATCTTCTTCAGTAATGGGAGTAAGGTTGTCATGATGCTCTTTGGCCTTTTGATAGAAAAAAGTCTGCACGGATGTGCCGTGATGCTGTTGAATGATATCTATTACTGCCTGCGGCAGTTTATGCTTTTTTGCAAGTTCAACCCCTTCTTTAACATGAGACAACAAGATCAGACTGCTCATGCGCGGCGTGATCTTTTCGTGTCTATTAACAGAGGCTATCTGATTTTCAATAAAATAGTCGGGCATTTTCACTTTGCCGATATCATGGTAGTAGGAGCTTACCCTTGCAAGTAAAGGGTTGACCCCGACTGCTTCAGCAGCAGCTTCGGCTAAACTGCCTACTATAATACTGTGATGATATGTGCCGGGAGCCTCGACCAGAAATTCACGCATGAGCGGCTGGTTGAGATCAAGCAGTTCAAGGAGCTTAATGTCCGTTGTTATTTTAAAAAGGTATTCGAAAAGGGGCAAAAGAGCTGATACCAGTATCGTAACTATTATACCGTTGGCAAAAGCAGAGCCCGCAACTGTAAGGATATCAATAGTAAATAACTGTTTCTTAAAAAGGGATATGACCAGTGCAGTAGATACACTGAGGAGACTGATATAGAAACCTCCTCTCCAGATCGCCGAACGCTTCTTACATCGTATGACTCCAAATGCGCCGGTAAGCCCTGTAGAAAAAATGAATATGGAATATAACGGATCATTAAGCCATAATCCTCCGAGAAGGCTTGTTATTACTGTGAAAACTATTGCGGTATGTATATCGATCAAAAGGGCTGCAAGCATGGAACCCATGGCAAGGGGCAGGGCGTAAACTGTAAGAGACGGGTCGAACTTGCCGGAAAAATTTGAGAACCCATCAAGTACAAAAAAGAAAAAGCGGCCCATTATGAGGTTGCCTGATAATAGGGTTCCTATAAGTATCAGTATTTTGTAATCATTTTTTATTTGCGGCCTGTATCTTATGAAATCTTTATAGAGGATGAGTAAAAGCAGAGCAGTTAAAAGAGAAGCTCCGGCTATTCTTTCAATAGGTATTGTCTGCCCCCAGACCAATGAAATACTCAAAACAGCAGTAAAAATTACAAGTAAAAGTATCTTTAACAGGATGTTCCTGTCAAAATGGTAGAACGGTTTTTTCTGGTCAGGTATTTTTCCGTTTTTCATCGTGCTGTCCTTTTATTGTCAGAAAAAATATAATTACAACCTTGTATCCTTACGGCTTTTCTCAAATTTTTCATAAGCCTTTATGATCTCCTGGACAAGCTTATGTCTTACCACATCTTTTTCAGAAAAGTAAACAAAGCGCACATCTTTTATATTTTTCAATATCTTTTCAGCCTCCACAAGCCCGGAGGTCTTTCCATAAGGCAGATCGATCTGGGTGATGTCACCTGTGATAACAGTCTTTGAGTTGAAACCGAGCCTTGTGAGGTACATTTTCATCTGCTCTGAAGTGGTATTCTGCGCTTCATCGAGTATTATGAAAGAATCATTCAGGGTCCGGCCCCTCATGAAGGCGAGAGGAGCTATTTCAATAATACCTTTTTCTATGAGCTGGTAAGCTTTATCTGTTTCCATCATGTCAAAAAGGGCGTCATAAAGGGGCCTTAGATATGGATTTATTTTTTCAGCCAGATCGCCCGGGAGAAAACCGAGTTTTTCCCCGGCTTCAACAGCGGGTCTTGCGAGGATGATCCTGCTAACCTGTTTACTGAGAAGTGCATTTATTGCCATGGCCATAGCGAGGTATGTTTTACCGGTACCTGCTGGTCCTATGCCGATAACCATGTCGTACTGTCTGATCGCTTCGATATATTTTTTCTGTGTCCCGGATCTCGGCACAATGAATTTCTTTTTTGATGCTACAGGAATATTGCTCAGGAAGAATTCTTTTAATGAAGGAGCCGCAGAGTCAGGTGTGAATTTTTCAGGTTTATTGCGGTCAGGCAGGTCTTTTAAATCGGTATCTTCAATGGCTTTTAAAGCAAATTTTATGTCTTCAGGACTGATGCTGTAACCGTTTGAATTTATTAAGTAGAACTCACTGATAAACCTCTCCGCTTTTTTGACGGATTTTTCAGCGCCATGGAGAAAGACTTTGCTGCCCCTTATAGAGGCCTTGATCCCAAGCACCTCTTCCATAATCTTAAGAGTGCTGTCGAGCCTCCCATATATGGGTGAAAGGTCTTTTTCCTCACCAAAGTCCAGTTCGAGTTTAACCGTAGGAAATCTCCTTTAAGCTTTAGATATCAATTATATTATAAACGAGAATATCAAGAAAGCAAATAACCTCACTGAGACACAGTGAAATGAACAATGATGAATGAGTAATGAATAATTAAGGAAATAACTACCATAATTATTCATTGTTCATTGTTAATTGATCATTACAGGATCAACATTGCATCCCCATATGAAAAAAACCTGTATCCCGCATTTTGTGCTTCGTCATAACTCCTTTTAAGAATATTGAGTCCTGCAAATGCAGATGTAAGCATCATAGGAGTTGATTTAGGCAGATGAAAGTTTGTAATGAGGGCGTCAATAACCTTAAATTGATAGCCGGGATATATAAAGATCGATGTCTTTCCGGCGCCGGGGGTTATTTGGTATTGCGCTGGTTCAGAAAATCCCCCCTTACCCCTCTTTTTCAAAGGGGGGGGATCGTTAAGTCCCTCTTTGGTAAAGAGGGATTCAGGGAGATTTTCCGAATAAGTTCTATTTGCTGCCGACTCAAGTGCCCTTGTTACCGTCGTGCCCGCTGCAATAACCCTGAATCCCTCTGATTTTGCACGATTTATTGCACAAGCTGTTGATTCAGGAATTTCATAAAATTCCTCATCCATAATGTGTTCATTTATATCATGAACTGTAACCGGCTTAAAAGTGCCATACCCGACATGGAGAGTGACAGTTTCTACTGATATCCCTTTCTCCTTAATAATACTGAGAAGCTGTTTTGTAAAGTGCAGTCCCGCTGTGGGAGCGGCGACAGCTCCTTCTTTATTTGCGTATACCGTTTGATATTGTTCTGTATCCGAGGAGACAGTTTGTCTTTTAATATAAGGCGGCAGGGGCATGGTGCCTATTTTGTGCAGAAGATCTTTGATGTCAAATCCCCCCTTACCCCCCTTTTCTAAAGGGGGGCAGGGGGGGATTATGTTTTTCCCATATTCAAATGTCACTTTCGCATTTGCCCCTTCTGATCTGGATACATGAGCAATAATGTTTCCGCTCAACAGGACCTTGCCTTCCCGCAATCCTTTTACAAGCGCTTCCCACTTATTCCTGCGTAATTCTTTTAATAGCAAGATTTCAACTTTGCCTCCTGACGGCTTTACGCCGAAAAGACGGGCGGGTAAGACCTTTGTATCATTAAGAATAAGTATATCTCCGGGTTTAAGATAGCTGACTATATCTTTGAAGTTTCTGTGTTCAAACTTGTCGGAATCCCTGTGAATTACAAACAGCTTTGACGAGTCGCGTTCAGTAAGCGGATGCTGTGCTATATGTTCTGTTGATATACTGTAATCAAAATCCGAGAGCTTCATGGTGTTGGTTTAAAAATGTAATTGAAAAATCCCCCTGCTTCCCGTTGCAATGCTTCGCGGCAACGGGAGCCCAGCCCCTTTTTCAAAGGGGGAAATTCTATCCCCCCTCTTTGGCAAAGACCAACAGTAGGTGCCTTAAGCAGGGGTTAGGGGAGATTTTATAAGATCATTTCTTTGATAGAAGAACATTCATTTTTCAGATCGTATGTTCTTGGAATGCAACTCCTCACTGTTCTTTATCGTTGTCCCGGGGTAATAATGTGCCAGGATCTCCCTGTAACTCTTTCCCTGCTTAGCCATTGCAAGAGCGCCCCACTGGCTCAACCCGACGCCGTGGCCGTAACCCTTACCGTCAAAAAATGCCTCTGCGCCCGCTGTTGTGATAGAAAAATCTGTGCTGGGGAGTTCCTTATATCCCAGCTTCCTGCGGAGTTCCGTAGCCTTGATCTCAATTGTTTGCTCTGAAAATCCCCCTTTATCCGCCTGTTTTAAAGAGGGATCATTTTCATTGGCTCCGGCAATCGTTATCTTAAGTGTCTTGACCCGTCCGGTCGAGGTATAAGCGGCAATACTGATATCCCTGATCCCATCGATCCCGACAGCCTTGCCGATCTGTTCAAAGGTGAACTTTTTTTGCCAGTTTTCGTAGGGGGCATTTATGCCATTGCATGCAACTGATCTTATATAAGGATAACTTTCGACCCATACTTCCTCCGGGAGTTCTGTTTTCCCTTCACAGGTCGCATGATAAAGCGCATTTATCGGTCTGCCTTCATATGTCAAAACCTCTTTTTCTGTTGCCTGAACTGCCTGAGTAATGAGCGGGTCGGCATTGTCACCTTTATATAATTGATGGAGTACGCTGGATGTCAAGTGGAAGTTTTTTTCTGTATTAATATTTTTATTGAAAATAGCATAAGTTCTTGAAATGACAGCCTGTGCCTTTAATGCCTCTATTGCCCAGTCCTTTCCTGCCTCGGAAGCAACAACCCCTTCGATATATTTTCCAAAGGGAAGGTTGTTGACGACATAAAGTCCGTTTTCGTCACTAAGGATCTCGAAAGAACCGGAATAAGATTTCCCGTTAAAAAAGACCTTGCCGGTTAAACTTTCAAGCCTTTCAGCCTGTTCCGAAGGCAATGGATCACGGGGGGATTCATGCATCAGTATCTTGACAGTATCTTCAGCGAATACAATAGGACGAAGGGGGAAAGACAACAATAAAAGCATGCATATAATTATTGGCCTAAATTTGTTTTTAGATATAAACATAACATTAAAAATAAAAGATGTGTATTCAGCAAGAGATATTTTCAGTCTTTGATTTGTCATTTTGCATTTTTATTTTTTTATTATTCATTTCCTTCCAAAAAAATAAAAGATCAGGCTTAATATAATACTCAGCAGGATACTTGTTGCAATCGGGAAATAAAAGGTAAAGTTCTTTTTCTGAATTACAATGTCTCCCGGTAATTTTCCTGAAAACGGGACGCCATTTCTGAAAAAAAGCAAAAGCGCTCCTGTTATTGCAATTACAATACCAGTTACTAATAAGAATTTACCCAGGTCAGCCATAAAATCAATAAGCTAAAGAGCTGTCAAGCTGTTCTGCTTTGATCGCATTTTCCCTTTCCTGTTTGCTAAAAAGGCATCCGCAGTATTTTTGCCTGTAAAGGCCGAGTTCCCTGGCAAGAGACATTGCATTTCTGAAATAGGGCCTGAAATCTTTCAAATAAAAATAAAGGTTGTATTTTTCGGCAAGTTCTCTGCCGGTAGCATTGATCTGCTCAAAATCCTGATAAGGGCTTATGAGCAGAGTTGTTGAGAATGCCTCAAACCCCTCATCGCGCGCCTTTGCAGCGGCTTTTTCAAGCCTCAAGGAATAACAGAATTTGCATCTTTCTGGTGTAGGGTTGGAAAATCCCCCCTTATCCCCCTTTGTTAAAGGGGAGATATTGTCTTCCCCTCTTTGGAAAAGAGGGGTAAGGGGAGATTTTACATTTTTATTTATATTTTTCAAAAACTCTTCCGGCCTGTATTGCTCATCATAAAAGATATCGATATGCCATTCATCCGATAACTTCTTTAATGAAGCAAGCCTTGATTGATATTCATCATGCGGCTGAATGTTCGGGTTATACCAGAAGCCCGTAAAATCGTGTCCTTCATCCCGTAACAGCTTAAAAGGATAAATGGTGCAGTTGCTGCAGCATATGTGGAAAAGTATTTTCATTAAAAAAGGTCATCGCTTTTCTTCATCCCGAAATGTTCGTAGGCCCTTTTTGTAGCCACCCGGCCCCTCGGGGTCCTTTCTACGAAACCTTCCTGCAGGAGGAACGGCTCATATACATCTTCGATGGTATCTTTTTCTTCCCTGATCGATGCCGCAAGGGTCTCAAGTCCCACAGGCCCGCCGCTGTATTTCTCTATTATGGTGAGAAGCAGTTTTCTATCCATTTCGTCAAAACCCATATTGTCAACATCCATGGCATGAAGCGCTTCTTTTGTTATCTGCAGATCTATTAAACCGGTGCCCTTTACCTGCGCAAAATCCCTTATACGCCTCAGTAACCTGTTCGCTATTCTCGGTGTTCCCCTGGACCTTCCGGCGATCTCTGCGGCCGCGTCCTCTTTTATTCCCGAGTTTAATATCTTTGCTGAACGGAGAAGGATCTTTTCAAGGTCTTTGGGATTATAAAAATCAAGCCTGTTAATTATCCCAAAACGGTCCCTCAGGGGCGAAGTGAGCAAGCCTGTTCTTGTTGTTGCGCCAATAAGCGTGAAGCGCGGGAGATTTAATTTCAGCGACCTGGCACTCGGGCCCTGCCCTATAATTATATCAAGCTGATAATCTTCCATTGCCGGATAAAGTATTTCCTCCGACATTCTTGGAAGCCGGTGAATTTCGTCAATGAACAGTATGTCTTTTTCACCGAGGTTAGTAAGAATGGCCGCAAGGTCCCCGGGTCTTTCGAGCACAGGGCCTGAGGTTATTTTTATGTCTGCTCCAAGCTCCAGGGCGATTATATTGGCAAGCGTTGTCTTCCCAAGTCCGGGGGGGCCGCAGAAAAGTACATGGTCCAGGGCCTCGTTTCTCTGCTTTGCGGCCTGTATGTAGATCTTAAGATTTTCCTTGATCTTCTCCTGACCCACGAATTCTTCAAAGTTCCTGGGCCTGATGCTTAATTCAAAATTCAGGTCGTCAGAGGTTGCCTCCGGGGTGATGGTCCTTTGAGGGATGTCATCCATTATTTCTTCTCCATCAGATAGTTTAAAGATTCTCTTATTATTCCTTCAATAGCGGTTACCCCGTTTTTAACAGACAATTCAACTGCCTTTTCCGCCAGTTGTCTCTTGTACCCAAGATTTAAAAGGGCTGATACGGCATCTTCAGCGACAGTTTTTTCTTCCGAATAAATGGTCTCTCCAATGTGTAATGAAGGGAGTTTACCTTTGAGTTCAAGGACAAGTCGCGCGGAGGTTTTGGCGCCGAGTCCCGGAATTGTCGAAAGAAGAGAAACATTCTCACTGTTGACTGCCTCAACAAAGCGCCCTACCGGCATTCCTGAAAGGATGGTAAGCCCGAGTTTGGGCCCTATGCCGTTGATACCGAGAAGGGTTGTGAAGACTTTTTTCTCGTCTTCCGAAAGAAAACCGAACAACTGCAGGGCATCTTCCCTGACATGCGTATATGTATGAAAAAAGACCGTTTCGCCCTTTCCCGGGATATCTCCAAGACTGCACAGAGGAATACTGACATGGTAACCGACACCATTAACGTCAACGATAACACCATCAGGTTTTTTACTGAGAATTATGCCTTTAAGAGATGCGATCAAAGTGGGTTCTCCAATCTGTGTTTTTAATAGAATATCAGAAGTTTATCTTTAAATGTCAACTGCTGTTCCAGTCGTTATTCCCGTTTTCACGGGAATGACGGATTCCGTATCAAGCGGGATGACGGAGGTTCCGAATGTATATGGCAAATGCAAAGCGCAAGGGCATCAGTGCTGTCTTCGCTGAGGGTTGAAGAATTAAGATTCAGCAGTATTTTCACCATTTGCTGGACCTGCCTTTTTTCAGCCCTTCCGTAGCCGGTAAGGGCCATTTTCAGCTCGGTTGAATTATATTCAAAGACAGGGAGGTCCTTTTCAGCGGCAAGGAGCAGGATGACTCCGCGCGTGGAGCCGAGCGCAAGGGTGGCCCGGATGCTTTTATGGTAAAAGATCTTTTCGATACAGAGGTGTGAGGGGTTGTGTTCATGAATAACAGCTTTTAGAGAGCCATAGAGCAATTTCAATCGCCCGGGCAGGGGGTCTTTCGGGCTCATGCGTATCTCCCCTGATGTGACGTAAGCGAGTTTAGAGTTGAGAGTTATGAGTTTGACCCCCCGTAACCCCCCCTTATCAAGGGGGGGATGGGGGGGTGACTCCTGACTCTTAACTCCTGACTCCACTATGCCATACCCGCAGCAGACAGTCCCGGGATCAACACCGATGACTCGCATTACTCTGCTTTTGCCATTATTTCATCGGGTATGTCAAAGTTCGCATAGACGTTCTGGACATCGTCATGTTCTTCAAGGGCGTCCATTAATTTCAGCATTTTATCTGCGTCACGGTCCCCGAGCTGTACAAAATTTTTGGGAAGATATGTGACTTCCGACAGGTTGAGAGGAATATTTTTTGATGCAAGATAGTCTTTGACCTTGTTAAGATCTTCAGGCGCTGTTATGATCTCATAGTTTTCCTCTGCAGCATCATTCCTGAAATCCTCAGCCCCTGCATCAAGCGCATTTGACATTATTGTGTCTTCATCGTTCGACTTTTTGTCTACAAGAATATAGCCTTTTTTGTCAAACATCCATCCAACGCAGCCCGTCTCACCCATATTTCCGCTGCGTTTGGACAAAATGTGCCTGATCTCAGCTACAGTCCGTGTTTTATTATCTGTCATAACGTCAATCATTAATGCCACGCCTCCCGGTCCATAGCCTTCGTAAAGTATTTCTTCATAAGCCATTCCAGGCAGCTCCCCCGTGCCTTTCTTTATGGCCCGCTTGATGTTATCAGCCGGCATATTTACTTCACGGGCCTTTTCTATAACGAGCCTTAGACGAAAATTCATATCAGAATTCCCGCCGCCGATTCGGGCAGCAACGCTCAGTTCCTTTGAAAGTTTTGAAAAGACTTTCCCTTTCTTTGAATCAGTAGCAGCTTTTTTGTGTTTGATCTGTGACCACTTAGAATGTCCGGACATAATATGTGATGCTCCTTTTATTATTTTGAGTCATTGCACGAGGGATCCAGGCTGTTCGGGAAGACAAAGCAGTTTCAGCAACGGCTGAAAGCTTTCAGCTATTATAAGAGATTCCTTGCTCCGCTCGGAATGACGATCCATAAAAATTATAAGCTATGTAGAAATGAAAGGCAATAAGACAGCTTGCCAGCTTGCAGGGTATTGACTTTTCCGTTTAAGACCAAATATTATACTTCCATAATTTCGGGCCTTAGCAAAACACACGTAATTTAAAAAGCAGCAATAGTGAGAAGGCTTGACAGCTTGCAAGCTTGTCAGCTTTAAAATTTTCAGAGCAATTGTTTTTTTTGCGTAGATAAACAATTTAAAAAGATGGAGGGGACTATCTATGGGAAAAGGCAGTAAAGAAAAGAACAATATTTTATTAGGCGTTCTTATGGTCGTTGCACTTCTCTTAACGGCAAATCCATCCTCTGCAGGACAAAAAATCTACTTTTATCACACAGACGCTGCCGGAACGCCTGTGGCGATGACCGATGCAGGCGGCAATGTAGTATGGAGGGCTGATTACAAACCCTTTGGCGAAGAACAATCAATAACAGGGTCAGTTGAGAACAATGAGAAGTTTGTCGGCAAGGAGAAGGACAAAGAGACCGGATTGTATTACTTCGGTGCAAGGTATATGGATGCAAAGACCGGGAGGTTTGTTTCGGTTGATCCAAAGGGTATAACAGAGAAAGACCTGCTTAATCCACAGAGATTGAACAGATACAACTATTCGCTGAATAATCCGTACCGGTATATAGATCCGGATGGGAGATGGCCGGAAGAAGTGCACAATACAATTATCTCAAGAGCATTTTCGGGCGGCAATTATAAGTTCTCTCCCAAGATCATAGCAGCCATACAGCGAGGGAGCGCCGAAGCCGATTCAGGCAAGTATCAGGATACCGGACATTCTTACATGCATGCCATGAGGGCAAAAGGCCAATATGCGGGAGATGCGGCAGGTTTAGCGGTTACTTTTATAACGCAGAAAATGACGGAATACAAGACATTAATGAACGAAGGCAAAAATGAAAAAGCGTATGAAGCTTTGGGAATGGCTATGCATCCTCTTATGGATGCGACTTCGCCTTCTCACGAGGGAATGCAAGAATGGAAGCTGATTCCTTTGATAGATGCTGCTATTCATAAACGACGTGAAAGAGAAGCTGTATTCAATTCTAATCCCAAATATTCAACAAGAGCGGTTGAAGCAATTAGGAATGTGTATGATGAAGCCAATAGATAAGAGACTATTGATGCGGTATATTTTAATTAACATTGCTGCATCTTCATCCTTGGTTCTGATCCTCTGGTATACAGGCAGGTTCATAGAAGGAGTATTATTTAAAATAGGGCTGGTGCTTTATCTTCCCAGCTTTTATATCCTTGTTTTTCTCAAGGGTCTAAATGAGACGTTGCATTTTACGACTGATACTACAGAGCTGATCGTCAGCTTTATCTTCTACTCAATACTAATCGCACTGATACAGCTAATTATTTACAAAATAAGAAAAAAAAGAATCAAAAAATAAAACTCAGATCAAGGCCCTCTTACCATGAGGGGACGTGGCAGGGGTCGGGCACCGGCTGGAAAGTCTGCAGGCTTTCCAGCCGGACGACCTGCATTTAAACAGCTTGACAGCTGACCAGCTTGCAGGCTAACCGGCTTGCCAGCTTGATAGCTGACCAGCACATGATAGCTTACGAGCTTACAAGCTCTTTAATGATAAAAGGTTTAAACAGTTTTATTAGTCTTATTAGTTCTATTGGTTTTATTTGTTAACTAACTCAACCAATTCAACAGTTTTTATTAACTAATAAAACCAAGCTATTTCCTGCCTACCGGTCTACTTCCTACTGCTTACCTCATACCCCCTAATCCCGTACCCCTTAATCCATAGCTCATAACTCATAAGCAAGGGCGTATCGCATACACCTTTTCTCTTAGCTGACAACTGACGGCTGATCGCTGACAGCTTTCTGTAACCGAGACGGTGGAGCAGGGCCTGGGAAAAGCTTTCCGGCTTACAGACCAGCTTGCAGGCTTGTTAGCTTTCATGCTTGAGGCGCTTCCTAGCACCCTTTTTTTACATAACCCTTAATCCATATTCCATAATCCTTGATGACAATAGTCAAGCCTGACCCCGAGCGCACTGACCAGTTTACCGTCCTTGTATATCGTCTTGTATAATGAACGATAAATATATATAATTGCATATTATGTTATACGATAAAGGAAATCTGCTGTATATTCTCAATGAGTGGTTTGAAGAAATCCTTCCGCAATATATCGAGAGAGAATTCCCTTATGAACACGTGGATTCGAATCTTATATCAGTGCTGGCCGGCGTAAGGAGAGGAGGGAAGACATATCTTCTGTATCAGATCGCTGACAGACTCAGGAAAAGCATACCTGCTGAAAATATAATCTATGTCAACCTTGAGGACGACAGGCTCTATCCGCTGACAGGCAACGAGATAGGAGATATTCTTACAGTATACCGGCAGAATTTCAAAGCATCCGAATCCCATAAGATCTATCTGCTTCTCGATGAAGTCCAGAACATCCCGGATTGGGAAAGGACCTTAAGAAGACTGCATGACAGGGAACGGAACCTGAAAATTATAATAACGGGTTCTAATGCCCATCTCTTATCCTCAGAAATCGCCTCCTCTTTAAGAGGAAGGACGTTGACACAGATTGTTTATCCTTTCAGTTTCGGAGAAATTCTGAAGGCAAGAGATATTCCATTCGAAACAGGGAAGATCAGGCTAAGCAGGAAGAAAAATGTAATACTGAGACAGATGAATGAATATATCGAGCAGGGAGGTTTCCCCCAGGTTGTCTTTGAGAAAGCAAAAGTCGAACTTTTAAGAGAGTACTACCGCTCCATCATGTACAGGGATATTATTGAACGGCACTCGATCAGGAATATCGCACTTTTCGAGAATTTTTTGAAACTTACCGTACAGAACATGTCATCCTGTTTCAGTTTTGGCAAGACTGCCGATGTTCTCAGATCAATAGGCTACAAGGTGAGCAAGAACACGCTTATTAAATATCTTACGTTTGTGGAGAAAGCATTTCTTGCTTTTGAAGTCCCTGTATTTTCATATAAAGTAAAGGATCAGCTTCAGCATCCGAGAAAGATCTATCTCATAGATACAGGATTGAGAAACTCGGTTTCATTCAGATTTAGTGAAGATACCGGAAGGCTTGCGGAGAATATTGTCTTTGTTGAACTCATGAGGCGCTACGGGGGAGACATATACTACTGGAAAGACCAGCATGGGCATGAGGTAGATTTTGTTATCAGAAAGGATTTTCACGTTTCTCAGCTTATCCAGGTATGCTGGGTATTGAAAGACGACAAGATTTTTAGAAGAGAGATCAATGCTCTAATAAAAGCTATGAAGGAATTCAGATTAACTTCAGGGTTAATCTTAACAGAAGATATGTATGAAGACAGAGAGATAGATGGCTGCTCGATACAGTTCAGACCACTCTGGCTTTGGTTATTGGAAGGTACAGGAACTTCCGAATTATCAATTAACAATGAGCAATAAATAATTGAAGAATAACATCGTTGTCACGACAACGTCATTCCGGCTTGACCGGAATCTTTTTTTTGGAGGATAACTGGGAATCCGGTCCCGCTTACTCATAACTCTCGATTTTTGCTTGCCGGCTTGCAGGCCAGTCAATAAATAAACTAATAAAACAAATTCAACTTCCTACAGTTCCCTGCTTCCTGCCTACTGTTTACTTTTTACAGCCTACCCCTTACCCCATAATCCTTACCCCTAAAAAGTTGACCTATCTACCCGCAAGTAATACAATATACTCTGAAAAATTTAGTTATTAGTTTTACAGCAATTTCTATTTTTCTCATAACTCATTACTCATAAGAAAGGGCGTATTGCAATACACCCCTGCTCTTAGCTGATAGCTGATCGCTGACAGCTTTTTGTAACTGAGACGGCGGAGCAGTGCCAACTTTCAGGACGTCATTCCGGCTTGTCCGGAATCTGGCTTTGCTGAAAGACT
>JAGVGM010000183.1 GCA_020057065.1 Thermodesulfovibrionia bacterium | reverse complement strand
TGTTCCATAATCGCCTCCTATCTGATAGCTTAACAGCTAACAGATTATAAGGCAATTTAATCGTTTTTGCAAATATCCAACTTTTATGTCGCAGACCCCTTTCCTTTTTGTAATTTAACTTGGGTATACTATAACCATGCAAATTTTTAGTAAGGTAATCAAGCTTACAAAGCCGTATTGGCCGCAACTTTTAATCAGTGTAGTGCTGAGCCTTATGGTTTCAGGGATAACGGTAGCGATCGCATGGGCCGTAAAACCAGCCCTTGATGAAATTTTTGCTGACAGAAAATATGACTATCTAAAGTTTATTCCCGCAGCCATTTTTTTACTTTTTTCATTTAAGGGACTTCTGAATTTCGGGCAAAGTTATTTAATGAAAGTTGCCGGGGTGAAGCTGGTAAGAGAGACGAGAAACCGTTTATACGCTCATATCCTTAACCTTCCGATAGGATATTTTAACAAGGAGTCCTCGGGGGTAATCATCTCGAGGATTATGTATGATGCCGAAGTATTGAGCGGGTTAATGTCAAGCGTCCTGAAAGCGTTTGTGCTCGAGGTGCCCACAATAATTTTTCTACTGGGCCTTGCATTTTACAGGAGGTGGGACCTTACTTTAATGACTTTATCCGTATTGCCGTTCATTGCATACAGCACAAGGAAGATTGGCAAGGATGTCAGGAAAAAGAGAAAAGAGGCGCAGAGGAAATTGTCGTTTTTAACGCAAAAGGTTGGAGAAAGCATTCTGGGTGTACGCATAATTAAAATTTTTAACCGTGAAAAGACAAGGGTAGACAATTTCATGGATGAAAACCGGAAATACTACAGGGAAGTATTACGGGTTGAAAGATATAAGGAATTCACAAAACTGATTACGGAAATTGTTATAGGGCTGGGGATCGGTATTATTTTGTGGTATGGCGGCAACCTGGTAGTGAAGGGAATCATTACTCCCGGAGACTTTGCCTCTATCCTTGTCGCCATATACATGATTTTTACACCTACAAGGAAAATAGGTGAGGCATACACAACGTTGCAGGAGATTAGGGCGTCTATTGAAAGAGTGGATGCCCTGCTTGATGTAAAGCAGGAGGAATCAGGGAATATAAAACTCGATGAATTTAAGGGTTCAATATTATTTGAAAACGTATCTTTTGTGTACCCCGGGAGAAAAAATCCTGTTTTAAAAGATCTGAATCTGGAGATAAAATGCGGTGAGATAATAGCCATTGTGGGGCAGAGCGGTATGGGGAAATCTACACTGATTGATTTGATCCCCGGTTTCCATAGGGTTTACGGCGGGAAAATAACGATTGATGGTATTGACATAAATAAAACAGATATACGTTCCCTCAGGGAACTGATAGGGATTGTCAGCCAGGATATCATCCTTTTCAATGATAGCATTAAGGAAAACATCGCCTTCGGCAAACAAGGCGTGACAGATAACGATATTATCGAGGCGGCCAAACTGTCATATGCTGACGAATTCATACAGGAGTTGCCTGAAAAATACGATACTGTGACAGGAGAAAGAGGCATTAAGCTTTCAGGAGGGCAAAAGCAGCGGGTTGCAATTGCAAGGGCCATTTTGAAAAACCCGCCGATACTGATACTTGACGAAGCCACATCTTCACTGGACTCAGTCTCCGAGAGGATTGTTCAGCAGGCGCTTGAGAAGGTAATGAAAGGAAGGACCACGATTGTTATTGCTCACAGGCTCTCAACCATCAAGAATGCAGATAGAATAGTGATTCTTGATAAAGGTAAAATCACTGACATCGGAACACATGAACAGCTTATGTCAAGAAATGATACGTATATGAAACTTTATAGTGCATTTGCGTTAAGTTAATCGGGTAGTTAATTCATATTATATGGCATTAAAAGAAGAATTCACTAAAACAGGCAACGGGCTTTTTAGATGGCGCGGTTATTTTCCTTTACTAATTTCTCCGCTCCTGCTGATAGCCCTGCGGGAACCGAAATATCTGGATCAAGCCGCTGGAGCGACCGCTGAACATCTATGGGAGGGATTTTGTATCGCAGGGTCCTTTACAGGATTATTGATCCGTTGTGTAGTTGTTGGATATGCTCCTAAAAGAACATCAGGAAGGAACACGGAAAGACAGAAGGCAGAAACGCTGAATACAGAAGGGTTGTATTCAGTTGCAAGACATCCGCTTTACCTCGGAAATTTTATTATATTTTTAGGAATGGTTTTATTTGTTCAAACGATCTGGTTCATTATATTTTCCATTCTATCTTTTTGGTTATACTATGAAAGGATAATGTTTGCCGAGGAAGAGTTTTTAAGAGAAAAATTCGGCGAGGCATTTCTGAGATGGGCTGAAAAAACACCTGCGTTTCTGCCAAAATTCAGGAACTGGCAGAAACCGGCTTTAACATTTTCATCCAGGAACATATTGAAAAGGGAATATTCTGCGTTTTTTCTAATAATCGTATCTTTTTCAGCTATGGATGTATTAGGAGACATATTTACACATAATACATTAAAGGTAGAGGATTCAATGTGGCTGATTCTATTTATAGCCGGTTTAATAATATATTTGATTCTACGGGCTTTAAAGACAAAGACGAAGATATTAAATGTAGATGGCAGATGAAAATCAAGAATTTCGCCATCCCTGCGTTGATGTACCACCATGTCAATCCCGAAGGAAGCTTTATTAATGTCAGACCCGGTTTGTTTGAATCTCAGATAAAGTACCTGCAAGAAAGCGGGTATACCTCGCTTAATACAACTGATCTCGTGGAGATATTCAACGGAACACGGAATCCCCCTTATAAACCTGTTGTTATAACTTTTGATGACGGGTGGCTGGACAACTGGCTCTTTGCCTTTCCGGTGCTTAAAAAATTCGGGATGAAGGCGATAATTTTTGTTATTACCTCTCTGGTCCATGAAAAAGGAAAGAGAATGCGTGCCGACGAAGGAAGCGTGAAAGGGCTGCCTGCGCATAAGGAGTGTCAGCAGATGGTTGATTCTGGTTCTGCACAGGAAGTTATGCTTTCCTGGGAAGAGATCGCGGAGATGGAAAATACAGGTCTTATTGATATACAATCCCATACGCATACTCACCAGAGATGGGATAAATTATATCATGATAAAAAGGAAAGAAATAAGACGCTTAACGAGGAACTAAAGATATCAAAAGAAATGATAGAAAAAAAATTAAAAAAGCAGTGCAATGCACTCTGCTGGCCCTGGGGCAAATATAATGATGACTATATCGAAGCCGCGAGGTCGTCAGGATATAAACTTCTCTTTACCACTGAAAAAGGGACCAATACTCCTGCAACAGGGGCATGGAAAATAAAACGGATCGTTATCGGGAATATAGGCAATATTACACTAAGAAAAAAACTTGCTGTATTTTCAAGGGACTGGTTAAGCAAAGCCTACCTGAAGTGCTTTAAGTAGATGCAAATTCTTCATACAGAATGGTCTGATGGATTTGGAGGACAGGAAAAAAGGATACTCGCAGAGGCCGCCGGAATGTCCGGCAGAGGACATTATGTATCTATTGCATGCAGGGATCACGCTCGGATAAAAAGTGAGGCGATAAAACTTGGCATAGATACACATACATTCCCCATGAGAAAATTTTACGATATCCCAAGTATTATACAAATGATGAGTTTTTTGAAAAACAACAGGTTCGATGTTATCAATACCCACAGCGGCGTTGACTCATGGATTGGAGGCATTGCCGCAAAGCTTGCAAATGTTCCCGTGCTTGTGAGAACGAGACATCTCAACATTCCATTGAAAAGGAGCCCTCTTAATTTCGTGCACTATCTGCCTGATGTTTATATAACGTGCGGCGACAACATGCGGAGCAATCTTGTGAACAACTGCGGTTTCCCGGCGAACAGGGTGGTGAGTATTCCCACAGGTGTCGGCATGGAATTTTTTGATGTAAAAAAAAATAAAGAGGCAAAGCTGAAGTACGGATTCAGCATGGATTCAATCGTTATATCGAATGTCGGTATTCTGCGGAGCGTGAAAGGCCACGAGGTAACATTAAGTTCGGTTAAAAAGGTAATAGAGACTGTCCCACACGCAAAGTTTTTAATAGTCGGCGACGGCCTTGCGAGAAAGAGGCTTGAAAAAATGGCGGAAGACCTGGCAATAGCACGATATGTTGTCTTTACGGGTTTTGTTGAAAATATTCCCGAGATATATTCGTTTACAGATGTTGCTATACTCAGCTCATGGTCAGAAGGGCTTCCCCAGAGCATTCTGCAGGCAATGGCGGCAAGCGTGCCCGTAGTTGCCACTAAGGTCGGCGGAGTGCCTGAAGTGGTCCTTCATGAAAAGACAGGCATACTCATTGATCCCGGAGACCATGAAGGACTGGCAAAAGGAATAATCCGAATTCTCAATAATCCGGATGAATCTGTACAATTTACCAGGAACGCAAAAGAACTTGTTCTGAAAGAGCATTCAGTTCACCACATGGTTGATAAGATAGAAGGACTTTATAAAGAATTGCTGTTACAGAAAGCAGGAAAATGATTAATCGTGATCCTGCAAGAATCAGCATAACTGTCATTCCGGCTGGTCCGGAATCCTTTTTTAAAGAAAGATTCCCGACGCGCTTTGCTTGTGGGGATGACAACCATAAGTTTTTCAAAATCGAGAAAAAATTTTAAATTAAATGAATTGCGAACACAGTTTTTTTATATTAAAGAGGAAAATTGTTTAAATGAATATCCTTAACACTGAGACACTTAAAAAATGGGGGGGCCAGCAGAACAGGGTTTTATCGGAAGCCGTTGGTCTTCAAAAAAGAGGACATCATGTTATTATTGCCTGCCACATAGGAAGCGTCCTTGCACAGAAAGCAAAAAGCGCAGGGATAAAAGTTTTTGAACTCAATATGGTTAAACAGGCGCATCTTGTAACTGTTCCAAAGTTGATAAATATTATTAAAACGGAAAATATTGAAATAGTATCTACGCACAGTTCTGTTGATAGTTGGGCCGGCGGGATCGCAGCCAAGCTCACAGGAAGGAACCTCGTAAGGTTTAGACATAATCTTTATCCAGTTGGGAAAGATCCGCTGACAAAACTTATCTATTCAATGCCTGACAGGATAATAGCGATAAGCGATACCGTGAAAGATGTACTTGTTCAGCACGGGCTGAAGCAAGAAAAATTAATGGTAATACCTGATGCTGTTGATACGGGGGTGTTCAGTCCTGAAGCTGATGATATCAGGGAAGAACTGGAAATATCGCCTGACGCACTTGTCATCGGCAATACATCTACTTTCACTGAAGTAAAAGGACAGGAGTACCTCCTCCAGGCCTTTAACGTTATAAGTCAAAAAGTCTCCTGTATTTTATTGTTTGCCGGCAGGCTTATTGAACCTGCTAAAAGCCGATATCTTTCTTATGTGAATCCGGAGTTCAGAAATAAAGTCATATTTTTAGGACACAGGGATGATGTGCAGCAAGTTTTAAAGACAATAAATATTTTCGTTTATCCTTCATTTCTGGAAGGTTTGGGAACAGCCCTTCTTGAAGCAATGGCGATGGAACGGCCCGTAGCTGTTTCTGATATTCCAACTTTCAGAAATTTCATTACTGATGGCGAAAACGGAGTATTTTTCAAAGCCAGGAATAATGAAGCTTTGTCTGAAAAAATCATCTCCATCATAAATAACCGAGACCTGATGTACAGCATCGGTAAAAAGGCGCGGCTTACAATTATCGATAAATTTGGGCTCAACAAGATGATAGATGATACAGAAAATTGTTACATGAGTATCCTCAATTCGAGCAAATGAAATATTATACCAACAAAATATCCTCATTTTACTGTGAGGACAATTTACACACATTGGTCTTAAAGCTCTGTGAGATGACAAAAGAATACCCCTTCATTCTTAAACATGTCAAAGGTATCGATGAAGAAGCCAAAGATATATTCGAGCAGGAAGGGTTTCAGATTTATCCTACTGTAGAAACAACGATCCTGCTTTATCATCAAGATGTAAACTGTTTTTTTAAAATACTGCAGCCCCTGAATTTAAAAAAGAAAATATCTAAGTTCCTTATTAACAGGGCAAGGCAGATATATTCACTTTCAGCAATACTCATACAACGGAAGATAAAGGTGCCCAGAATACGTGCGTATGGGACATTCAGGAACAAGAGAAGACCTTTCTTCGCCATGGAAAGAGTAGAAGGAACATCCCTGTACGAGTTGCTTCTCAGAGAGAAAATCGCTCTACCTATCCAGACATACATAAAAGTTGTAAAAGAGATCGCAAAACTTCACAATAATGGCTATTGGCTTGGAGACGCTCACCTGTCTCATATTTTTGTAAAAAACAATTTGGTATCCGGCTTTATAGACATTGACAGCATCAGAAGAAACATCCCTTTCAGTCTGAAAAAGCTTGCAAAAGACCTTGCCGGGCTGAATCACCCGAACCTGCCGATTAGAAAAGATGAAAAAAAGATGCTGTTTCAGCATTATATAAAAGCAATGAGAATCAATAATGAGAAAAATTTTTCGGAGTTGATTAAGCATTACACGGAACGGAGATGGAAGGAATCAGCGTAATCATTCCCTGTTTCAATAAACTTGAACTTACCCGTGACTGTGTAAATTCTTTGAATCAGGTAAAAGATTCCGATATAGAGTTTATACTCATCGATAACGGTTCAACAGACGGCACCGCTGACTTCCTTAAAACATTGACAAAAAAATTCCGCTGTTGTCTGAACCAGGAAAACCTCGGTATGGTCCGAGCGTTTAATCTTGGGGCGTCTATGGGAAAGTATGACTCTTTTGTTTTTGTGCATAACGATGTAATTATTCATGATATGGATTGGCCGGTTAAGATAAAAAATTACTTGAATCACGGTGAATCCATAGGGGTTGTCGGTCTTTACGGGGCCAGAAAGATCCGTAAAGACGCAAGCTTTCATGGAAGAGGCATTGTTCATTCAAAGCTTGAATACGGAAACATGAGGCATGATTATATTGAAGTTGCAGTTGTTGACGGGCTGTTCATGGCTATGAAAAAAAAGATTTATGAGAAAATAGGTAAGTTCGATGAAGGTTATACAATGCATTACTACGATAAGGATATTTCATTAAAATCTCATAAAAGCGGATACAGAAACTATGTCCTGAATATCCCGTTTACCCACATCGGGGCCGGGACACGATCAACAGTCAAAGCCGAATCTGACAATGCGTTAAGAGATAAAATGAACAAAAATTTTGTTAATAGATGGAGTGATTATTTACCTTTGGATGTGAGGACAAAAGGCGAAAGGATTAAGGATTGGTTAAAAAAATATGTCTGAGAGAAAGAGAATATCAATCCTTAATTTTGATCTTTCGGATAATTCACTGGGCAGGGCGTATATACTGGCACTGGCCTTGTCGGAATATTATGATGTCGAAATCATAGGGCCTGCAAAGAAAGGCTATATATGGGAGCCGCTCAGGGATTCCGATATTAAGATAACAAAAGTACCTTACAGCAGATTACCCTTATTATTGTTAAAGCTTCCGGCTATTCTTAAAAAAATTGACGGCGATGTTATATATGCGGTAAAACCCCGGTTCACAAGCTTCGGGTTTGGGTTGCTGAAAAAGCTTTTTTATAATAAGCCCCTGTTTCTTGATATAGATGACTGGGAGGTGGGTTTTTACCTTAAAAAAAGGTTTTGGAACCGACTGTCGCGTTTTGTGCATGTCACAAATCCAAACGGATTGTTCTGGACCTGGCTCTTGCAGTTTTTTATCCGTTATGCGGACAGAGTGACTACTGTTTCGACGTTTCTCAAAAATAAATACGGCGGAGTGATCATCCCCCATGCAAAAGACACCTGCTTTCTCGATCCCTTACGGTTTAAAAATGATGAGTTAAAAAGGGAGCTGGGCCTCGCCGGAAAAAAGATAGTAATGTTTCTTGGCACCCCGAGGCAGCACAAGGGATTGGAAGAGGCGGTTGAGGCAGTTTTAATGATTGATAATCCGGATCTGATATTAATGATAGTAGGCGCAAACATGAACGGGAAATATGAAAAAAAACTGCAGGCCTCAAGAAGCGGCAGATTTTTTATGATCGGCTTTGTGTCAATTAAAGAGCTTCCCCGGTATTTAATGCTTTCCGATGTCGTTATTATTCCCCAAAGGATTACCCCCGATACCATAGGACAAATACCTTCAAAGATCTTTGATGCAATGTCACTGGCTCGCCCCATTATTTCAACAAAGGTATCGGACATACCTGAAATTCTTTCGGATTGCGGGATAATTGTTAACCCTGAATCGCCGAATGAATTGAGTAGCGCAATAAAATGGGTGATGGAAAATCCTGAAAAAGCATCTCAGATGGGGCGCAGGGCGAGAAAAAGATGCAATGAACTTTACAGCCTGAAAACGATAAGGAGAAAACTGACAAGACTTATTGGAGGTCTGATTTGAATAAAATCCAAAAGGTGCTGATAGCCTCTGACTTCCAGAAGCCGTGGAATCCTGCGTACTACATAAAGAAAGGCCTTGAGGCAAATAAAATCACCGTATCTGCCTTTGACCCGTCTGTAACAAAAAATCCATATAATGATTTCATGGAAGCTGTTAAATTGTCAGAACCTCAAATGCTTCTCTATATAAAAGATTACGGATTAAAGCCGGAGTGGCTTCAGGAGATCAAAAAGAAAGGCATAATCCTCGTCCAATGGTATATTGACCCTGTAATTCCTGATTGGCTTATCCCTTTCGTTAAGGTATCAGACATATTTTTCACCATGTCTGAAGGGCTTGTCGATGAGTTTAAAAAAATTAACCCGAATGTCTTCTGGCTTACCCAAGCCTTTGAGCCGTCTTTTTTTGAGATAAAAGAGATTACAGGTAAAGATAAAAAAACTTTTTCCACCGATGTAGCCTTTGTCGGAAATATCGGGTCTAAGCCCCAGTATTTAAATAGAAGAAAGTCTTTGAAAAAAATTATTCATTCCGGCTTTAAACTAAAATGGTGGGGGCCCAAGATGCCGCGAAAACTTTCCACAATACCTTTGATCCTTGGCAAACTCGGGAAGGCATATGGAGGTAAATTCGTCTGGGGCGCAGAATATGCAAAGGTGGCCAGACTTTCAAAAATATTCCTTGCTTTTGATTCCATGCCCCACATAAGAAAATCAATGAGCGCACGAATGTATACCGCTGTCGGCTGCGGTGCTTTTTACATGTGTCGGCATGTAGACGGAATTGAAGAAGTATTGAAGCCTGGAAAGGAAATCGTAACCTTCCGGTCTGATGATGAGATGATAGACATGATAAGATATTATCTCGGGAATAATGAATTGAGATTAAAGATTGCAGAGGCAGGACAAAAGCGTGTGCTGAAAGATCACACTTATGAAAAGAGGATAGGGCAGATGTGCTCGTTAATAGAGCAGGCAGGGGCAGTAAAGTGAAGCTGGGAATCGCTACTCTTGCAAGGGAAAATGCCCCTTCATATCATCTGAGATTCAGGAGCGTTCTTGAGTTCCTGAAGAATAAGGGCATGATCAGCTACCGGGAGATGGTGAGAACGATCTTCGGTAAATATAAAAGAATATCGTTTGATGCATCGACAGACATTATTTTCATTGCGAGAATCTTTGATGCCGATTATCTGAAAAAGATATACGGTTATGCGGCCGATAATCGGACCCCGGTTTTATTTGAGACCGATGATTTACTGTTGTTCGATCGGAGAAGTGATAAACCGGCTGAGAATTTTGAAATTCTTTCAACGTATCTGGCGAAGGCTACAGGCATTGTTACCTCTACGCAATATCTTGCCGATGAATTAAAAAAATATAACAGCAGGGTCTTTTTATTTCCCAACCTCCTTGATCCGGCTATATGGAATACGGATAATGAGAAAAAGCGCAATAACACACAGAAGCTGAACATCTGCTGCATCGGCACAGGGATAATGCCTGAAAACCTGAGACTTATTGTCCCGGCGATAGAATATTGTAATAAAGCATATGGGCGCGACATCGTATTTCATTTGTGGGGAAATCAGAAATATATTGCGAGAAATATAAGGGAATTAAATAATGTAAAGTTGACAGAAGGGAAAGTGCCCTATACAAAATTTGCCGTGCAATTGCAGGAATCATCTTTTGACATGGCGGTTGTTCCTTTGAACGATTCACATTTTAACCGCGCTAAAAGCAACATCAAATATCTTGAATATGCGATTTCAGGCATTCCGGCGATATTCTCAAAGGTCGAGCCTTATAAAAATCTTCCTGACGGCAAAAGCTGTATTCTTGCTGAGAACAGCCCGGAAGACTGGCGAAGTAAAATAGTCGAAACGATAGAAAACGAAGAAGTCAGAAGCCGTTTATCGTCTCAAGCCTTTGATGATGTTCTGAGAAATTACATGCTTAATGAAACATGGGCGGACATGTATCTGTCCGTTCTAAAAAGAATCCATGAAAATTAGGGATACCGTATATCAGCAGAAACTTTTTAATATCATAGAAATTCTTCTTAAATATTCCACTTATATGTTTGTTTTCTATATCCTGACGGCTATAAGAAAGGGAGGGGACTTAAGGCAGTTCGTTCCCTATATCACCTTTGTATTCATAGCGTTATACCTGATAATAAAAAAAGATTTCGCGGTTTTGAAATCACATCTCTTTTACGCATTATTGGGGTATATGCTGGTCAGCTATCTTCTCTTGCCATTTTCATTTGATCCGTCCGTCTCTATAAAAGCACTTAACAGGGAAATACTGACAGGAACTTTTCTGTTTGTTGCTATGCACCTGCAGGCAAACTCCGACAGAAAAATCGACTCGGTAACTGTAGTTTTTATCGTTATACTTATTCTAATTGTAAGCTGCGGATATTTTACATTCTTCCATCACTATTTTAAAAAAGGCATATGGCCTCATATGTTTCCGGAAATCGACGGCCTGAAATTTTTTCTTTATCATAACCGGTTTGCCATGACTATAAACCTGCTGTTGCCGTTTGTTATTTCTTATATGATTTCTCACAGGGGGAAAAAGGGCAGATATTTTCTCGGCCTGATGATTGTACTTTCGATATTTGCCGTTGTGCTCAGCCTTTCACGAGGTGGATGGGCAAGCCTGGCGGTGACAACGGTCGTGTGGGTATTTTTTTCCAAAAAAAATCTTAAGAAGCTTTTGTTCCCGCTGGCAATTGGAATAATAGTGCTATACTCGGTCTTATGGTTTGCAGCACCGTCGGTTCAAAAGAGAATAGACCAGTCTACTACGCAAATCAAGACCTTAAATGAAAGGACGGACATATGGTTGAACGCTCTATCTGCGATAAATCACTCGCCGGTTGTCGGCTGGGGATATGGCGATAGTATAGTATGGGACAGTGCCCCGTTCCTTCTTAATGAACTTAATTGGAAAAGCACCCCGAAGAAAGTCAAAATCGGGAGCCATAACACCCTGTTACACGTATTATTCCACCAAGGGATAATCGGGTTTACAGTTTTTATATATTTTGTAACAACAGGCCTTGTGCTGATCCTGAAAGAAATGAAGCGTTCACATAACAGCTCCCCGATGCTGTACGCAATTGTTTGTGTTTTTTTCAGTGTGGTTATTGTCCATTCATCGGTAGAAACAGTGCCTTTCCAGTTTATCTGCATGGTCCTGGGATTTTTCAGCGGGTTGCGAGAAACGCTTAAGGTTGAACACTCTTGAATATATTAAAAATAACACATAGTTATTACCCTGAAAATAATGCCGGCGTTGAGTTCTACGTCCACTCGTTAGTGAGTGAACTATTAAAAGAGCACAAGGTAACGCTTTATACGCGGAGCAGATCGGTCAAAAGGGCTGTTATTGAATCAAACGGACAATATACAATTTTTAAAAACCCGAGAACTACTTCAAAAAGAGGGATCCTCGCATCCCTTAAACAATGCATGCATTTATTCAAGCCGGATGTTGTTCATATCCATCACTTGATGGGACTGGATTTATATATTCCCTTATTCCTTCAGGAGCTGAATATCCCTTACGTAATTTCACTTCACGATTATTGGTTTGTATGTCCCCGCGTAAGATTGATGAAGAAGGACGGCAGTATATGTAACTTCCCGTCTGATGACTGCTCGGTCTGTATGCATCCGGAAAACATATTGAAAAAGACAGTCTTTCGATATAAACAGGAAATGCGGAGGAAAAAGATATTGGATGTGCTGAATAATGCGGCATATCTTATTACTCCTTCAAAGCTGATAAAGAAAAGATTCCTGGATTACGGGGTCAGGAGCAGAAACTTTAATGTCTCGCCCCTCGGGATAAATTTGGAAATGTTCATGAAGCGGGAAAAGAATGTTTTGAACAAGTCTGACATCAGGATAGGGTTTATCGGTACGATAAGCATTTTTAAGGGGATCGAGATTTTACTAAAGGCATTTGAATTATTAAACTCCGGTAATATGTTGTATCTTCATGGAAAGATGCTTAAAGGCGATAAAAAGCAGCTCGGAGAAAAGATAAAAAAGAACAGCAGGATAGTGTACAAAGACGAGTTTGACCACCGGGATATAATGAGTATACTCCGTGATATGGATATATTGGTTGTGCCGTCTATTTGCGAGGAGTCATACTGTCTCGTAATAGATGAAGGACGCGCAGCAGGTATCCCTGTCATTGTCTCCGCCATAGGCGCGATCCCGGAAAGAATTACAGACGGGAAAAACGGCTTTCTTGTCGAGCCGGGAAACGTGCAAGTGTTGGCAGAAAAGATTCAATGGTTGATTAACAACTATAATGATGCGTTAAGCCGCATGGATCTTACTTATAAATTATTTAGCATACGGGAAGACGCGGAGTATCACGAAGACATCTACAGAAGGGTCTTAAAAAGAACATTATTATGAATATTGCCGTCATTAGAAAAAAATACACTTTCCACGGCGGGGCTGAAGGTTTTTCGAGCAGCTTTATCGAGAAGCTTGCAGAGGACGGACACGAAGTGCATATTTTCGCGATCAAATGGCAGGCAGACAGCTCGCATCAAAATATCCGGTTCCATAAAGTGCCCGCAGTTACATTTAATTCATTCCTGAGAGACCTTACGTTTGCGGTTTCCGCATATTTCATTTTAAGACGGCAGAAAAAATCTTTTGACGTAATTCAGACTCATGACAAAACTGTTTATCAGGACATATACCGGGCAGGGGACGGGTGTCATGTTGAGTGGCTGAAGCAGAGATGGAAGAGGACAGGATTTTTGGGGAAGCTTTCAATTGTGCTCAATCCGTATCACTGGCTTATTCTCTTCCTCGAAAACAATATCTTTAAACAATGCAGATATAAAAAGATCATCGCGATATCAGAGATGGTGAAAAGAAATATTATTCAGAATTACGGTGTGCCGTCTTCTGATATAGAGGTAATTTACAATGGGGTAGACATAAAGAAATTCCATCCGGAAAACAAGATGAAATACAGAAGCGAAATAAGACAGAGACATGGATTGGAAGATTCTGATTTTGTTGTGCTTTTTATGGGGTCGGGTTTTGAGAGGAAAGGCGTTGGATACCTCATAAGGGCAGTGGAGACCATCCCGCAGCAAGTAGCGGTGTTAATTGTCGGAAAGGGTGATGCTAAGAAGTTCAGCAATATAATAAAGAGACAAAGAATTATCTTCTGCGGCCCGCAAAAGGACAATGATAAATACTATGCCGCTGCCGATATTTTTGTGTTTCCCACTATTTATGAGCCTTTCGGCAATGTCCATCTTGAGGCCTTGGCAAGCGGGCTTCCTGTGATAACGACAAGGAACAGCGGCGCAGCGGAGATAATAAAGGACAACGTACATGGCTTTGTTATTGAAGAGCCGGAAGACTTCCGGGCCATTGCAGAGAAGATAACTGTTTTTTTGGATAATAGAGAGAAACTAAAATCAGTCAGCGAAAATGCAAGACGCCTTGCAGAGGAATTTACTTTCGAGAAACACATTAATAAAATACTGGAGTTGTATAAAAGGGTAGTTGCAACTCGTTAACGTTAAAACGGGTCAGGTTTCTTGCTTGACAAAAAAAGAATAACACATGCTTCCATTATCTGTTGTCATCGTAACAAAGAATGAAGAAGTTAACATCGAAGATGCCCTGAAAAGCGTTGCTGACGCAAAAGAGATTATTGTTGTTGATGCATTCAGCAAAGATAATACTGTTGAGATATGCAGAAAATATACCAATAAAGTTTTTCAGCATCAATGGGAAGGATTTGCACGCCAGAAACAGAAGGCTGTTGATTATGTGGAGGGGGCCTGGGTGTTAATACTTGACGCAGACGAGAGGGTAACTCCTGAGCTTAAGACAGAAATTATCAGCGCTATATCCAATGCGAACTGCAATGGTTACTATATGCCGAGGGAGAATTATTTTATTGGTAAGTGGATAAGACACGGTGGATGGTGGCCGGATCATGCATTAAGACTGTTTAAAAAAGATAAAGGACGTTTTGAAATTCGTGAAGTGCATGAAAAAGTGGTGGTAGAGGGCCCAACTGCTTATCTGAAGAATCCTCTTAAACATTACACATACCGGAGCATATCGGATTTTGTATTAAGGGCAGATAACTACTCAACCCTTGCAGCAAGAGAGATAAAAAAATATTCCGGCAATGCAGGGCTGTTTTCTATAGCCATAAAACCGCTTGCAACGTTTATAAAAATGTATTTTCTCAGGCGAGGATTTCTTGACGGCACGCGTGGCCTTATACTTGCGCTTCTTTACAGCTATTATACGCTCCTGAAATATGTAAAGGTATGGGAGAGGAAATAACAGACAAATATAATGTTTAGATATTTTACAATATCTGCATTTTCTGCCAGTATTTTAGGGCTAATGTAAAGATTTTTACAGAAAGTTCCGTTTATATATCGTATGGGCAAAAGTTTACCTGTTCCATTAGGAAAGAAAATATGATCATCAAAAGAAAAAAGAGATACAGCCATATCTATATCGGATTGCAAATTCTGATAAATGACTCATGGGAACAGATAAAGGCGCTTGACTGGCATGAGGAAGGGTTAAATTTTTATCTGGACCACAATATCGATACTAATGATCTTTTGTTCAAGAAAGGTTTAGATCGTTTTCCTGGTAAGATCGTGTGGAGAAGGGTTATTAAAGATGAGCATGTTCTCCTTGAGATGATATTGAACAGATTTTTGGTTGACGCATTAGATAAAATGGATACTAACGATGCTAATTACCCACGCATTATTAAACTTATCCGCACACATGGAAAACAGGAAGAAAAGGAAAAACTATTAATATTAATGAAAGGCATGTCAATTGTTAAAGATGCGCTATCAATATTAGAGAAATATAAAATAGAGAAATCCTTATACCGGTTCGGCATAAAGATCATTTCAGAAAAATGGACGAAGATTGTGGATTATGCACTAAAAACCGCATCAGTTGTTCAGGTACTCGATAATATTGAGAAAGAAATATCAAAAATAAGTAATGAAATATCATAAAAACAAACAACAAAAGGAATATCTATGAACATCGAATTCGTTAATCCTTTTTTAGTAAGCATTATTAATGTCCTGGCTACTATGGCTAAAACAGAAGCGAAACCTGATAAACCTTTCCTGAAAATTGAAAAGAGCGCAAAAGGGGATGTAACAGGAATCGTCGGTTTAATGGAGGTTAAACTAAAGTTAGTTGAAAATAATAAGTGGCTCCCCCGTGGGGTATAATCCACGGAACGGAAAACAAAAAAGAAAGGAGCCACTAATGA
>JAGVGM010000115.1 GCA_020057065.1 Thermodesulfovibrionia bacterium | reverse complement strand
CATTAGTGGCTCCTTTCTTTTTTGTTTTCCGTTCCGTGGATTATACCCCACGGGGGAGCCACTTATTATTTTCAACTAACTTTAGTTTAACCTCTCAGACACGATTATTGACATTTGTAAGAGAAGAAATACAACAAGCAGCATTACATTAGGAGAGGCTTGACTATCGATAATTGATACGGGATTGAAACAACGTTACGGTTCAAGGGCCTGGAGAAATCCGGGCCCTTCATTTCTGCATCTCGTGATACGTCAAGAATATTTCAATTGCCTTTGCACAATAAATCATGATATAGTTGTGCATAGACAGTGCACAATAAAGGAGGAGCAATGCGTGCAACATTAACAATAGACAACGAGAAGCTTGAGTTGCTCATGAAAGAGACAAAATCAAAAAGCAAAGCGTCTGCCGTGAAGGTCGCAATTGACGAATATCTGAAACGGAAAAAGATCGAGAAGATCAAGTCAATGAAAGGCAAACTGGAATTCAGCATGACCGCCGATGAGATAAGACACCGTGAGAGATAAAAAGATTTTAGTAGACACATCTGTCTGGATAGATTATTTCAAGGGCAACGATGCTAATTTTCACGGCAGAGTAGACAAGGCGCTGACAAACTTCCGCATATATGTGCCGAAGGTTGTGCTTGCCGAACTTATTCAAGGCGCTAAATCCGAGAAAGAAATAGCGGTAATAGAAGATTTCACAGATGCATTTTATATTGTTGATCAGAAAGAAGACACATGGCTTAACGCCGGACGGCTTTCATACTCAATGAAACGAAAAGGCATTACAGTGAATATCATTGATTGCTATATAGCAGTGATCGCAAGTGAGAACGATTGCAGCATCTTTTCTCTGGATGAGCATTTCAAAGGCATAAAAAAGTTCCTGCATATTGAGTTGATTGGATAGTGGGGTCAGACACGATTGTTGACATTTGCAAGGGAAAAAATACTCCGAGTAGTATGGAATTAGGGGCTGGATTGACTATTGATAATTGATACGGAATTGAAACAACGTTACGGTTCAAGGGCTTGGAGAAATCCCAGGCCCTTTGGCTTTGAAAAAAAACAGTTTACTTATCAAAGATACTTTAATAATATAGTTATATGCGAAAGGATACGGAAAGCTTTATTCTCTCATCAGAATACGACGTAACCACCGCGCGACATATGTTCAATACAGGTCGGTATGTTTATGTAGTGTTCATGTGCCATATTGCAATAGAAAAATTACTAAAGGCTATTGTCGCGGAAACAACTGACAGAGTACCTCCAAGGACTCATAACCTTTTGTATCTTGGTAAACTTGCCAATATAAACATGCCGCAGGATCTGTTTGATTTTATCGCAAAGATTAACAATGCCAGTGTAGTGACGAGATATCCTGAGGATTTTAGCCAGCTTATAGAAAGTTACCCTGAGAATATTGTTAAAGAATATCTTGAAAATACGGAAAAGGTCTTAACATGGTTAAAACAGAACGAGAAATTAAAGAAATAATTGAGTGTTATAAAGAGGCGCTTAAGAAACTCGGAATAACTCCTCAAAAAGTTTTTCTTTACGGCTCATATGCAAAAGGCAATCCCCGTGAAGACAGCGATATTGATTTGATTGTTATCTCTGAGGATTTCAGACATATGAATCTTCGTGAAAGACTTGAAACCCTCGGACTTGCTGCCGGAAGGGTATTTGAACCAATAGAAGCTATGGGTTATACAGAAGAAGAAGTAAAAGATGCAAAAGGCACTTTCCTCGAAGAAATTCTACCGGCGTTACGCTGACTACTTTTCAATTTACTCAATTGCATATTTCGCTCATGTCATCAGTTGCCCCGTTTTCAGTTTTACGATAGCATAGCAAGGCTGTTACAAGCAAGAACAAATAAGGGAAAATATTGACACATTTAATTAATACGTATATGATACGTATCAAAGGAGGTTAATATGCCAAAGGGCGCTTTAAAGAAAGAGAAATGGACTTTATCATTTGACCCTAAATTAAAGGATGCTGTTGTAAGAGAGGCGAAAGCAAAAGGGATATACCCTGTTAATTTTCTTGAAGAGCTTGTAAGAGAAAAAATAAATCCCTATGGTCACACTGATGTAAAAGACAGCGTCAAATATGTAAGGGAATTACGAAAAAAATCAAAAGATAAGACTGATGAAGCTTTTCTTGAGGAAATAATCAAGTGGAAAAAATAAATCTTCTCCTTGATACCGATGTTTTTATCGATTACTTTAATACAGGAAAGTTTTCAAATATTCTGGAAAATAGACAGTTTGTTATTTATTACTCTGTTATTACAGAAAAGGAATTGCTTTCAAAAAAAGGACTAAAGTCATCGGAAAGGGAAGCAATTCTCTATACGCTGAAAAATTACAGACAAATCAGAATATATAAAACTATCGCTTTGAAATATTCTGAGCTCAGGAAATTATATCCATCACTTGATAAAGAAGATACCTTGATCGCAGCAACTGCTATCATCAAGAAATTGCCGCTAATGACAAGAAATTATAAGCATTACAGTAAGATCAGAGGATTAATTCTATTTACAGGGCAAAAGTAACAAAGAACAAGCACGTTAATTTTCTCATGTTTCAGCTTGAATTTATGCTATTATATAATTTTAAAAAATACAGTTAACCGGAGCAAACATGAAAATACTTGTCATCCACGGTCCTAATCTTAATCTGCTTGGCAAAAGAGAAGCAGATATATACGGAACGAAAACGCTTGATGAGATAAATACCATGTTAAAACAGCTTGCGAAGGATCTCAATGTCGAAATTGACGTCAGGCAATCCAACCATGAGGGCGAGATAGTGGACATCATACAGAAATCAAAAAACTACGATGCACTTGTCATTAATCCCGCTGCGTATACTCATACAAGTGTCGCAATAAGAGATGCTATTGCAGCCGTTGAGATTCCCGCAGTTGAAGTGCATCTGTCAAACATTTACAAGCGTGAAGAGTTCAGACATACATCACTGATCGCACCTGTTGCATATGGGCAGATCTCCGGATTCGGGGATGAAAGCTATCTGCTCGGTTTACGGGCTGCGGTATCAATTACATATGCAAAAAAAAGCACTTCTTAGGAAAAAACTCCAGAAACAAAAAATTGACGGTATCCTGATTACAGATATTGTTAATGTCAAATACCTCACAGGATTTACCGGTTCGTCGGGCTATGCCATTATCACTAAAAAAGATGCTGTGTTTGTAACCGATTTTCGATATCAGGAACAGGCAAAGCACGAGGTTAAGGGTTTCAGGATAAGGATTGAGCGCGGTGACAGGGCAAAAGAGATAAAAGATTTAACTGATGAATATGAAATAAGAAGAATCGGTTTTGAAGACCATCACCTGACTTTTGGGTTTTACAACAAGCTGTTGAAGAAAAAAATTAAACTCAGGCCGTTAAACAATACGCTTGAATCCATGAGGATCATAAAATCACCGGTAGAAATTGATTTTATTAAGAAGGCTGTAAAACGTGCTGAGACGGCTTTCAGGAAACTTCATCCCTTTATAAGAGCAGGTTCAACAGAGCGAAAACTTGCATTGAAACTGGAAGAATTATTGAAAGAAGAAGGTTGCAAAACATTGCCTTTTGGAGTTATAGTAGCGTCTGGTTCATTGTCCGCCCTTCCTCATGCCAGTCCTACCAGCAGGGTTATTAAAGAAGGCGATTTAATCGTCTTTGACTGGGGAGGAGAATATGGGGGATATTATTCTGATATGTCAAGGACAGTTGCCATGAAAGGCAGAAATACAGTGAAACAAAGGACAATATATTCCATTGTATCTGATGCTCAGAAAAAGGCGATCAATTCAGTTAGATCAAACATAAAAGCAACTGTAATTGATGCGGCAGCCAGAAATTATATTGAACAGAATGACTATGGTGAAAAATTTGGTCATGGTACAGGTCATGGAGTCGGACTTGCAGTACACGAAAAGCCATATATTTCATGGCGTAGTAAAGATATAATTAAGGAGAATATGGTTTTTACGATCGAACCGGGAATATATCTCCCCGGTTTCGGAGGTGTTAGAATAGAGGATATGGTGGTTGTTACAAAGACCGGTGCAGAGGTTCTAACGAGTCTGCCGAAGAAATTTAAGGTGATATAATTTTTCGTCATTCCTGCTTTCACGAGAATGACATTTTGATCAGGGAGGCTGTACATTGATATCAACAAGCGAATTCAGAAAAGGCGCAAAAATTCAATACAAAAATGCGCCGCATGAGATAGTGGATTTTCAGCATCACAAAATGGGCCGGGGTGGCGCAATAATAAGAACAAAGCTCAGGAATATGAAGACAGGCAGCATCTTTGAGGATACGTTTAAGAGTGGAGAGAAATTTGCGATTCCCGAACTTGAGGAAAGAACAATGCAATATCTTTATAAAGAGGATGAATTGTATTATTTTATGGATAATGAGAACTATGAGCAGATTCCTCTGTCCCCGGAGCAGCTTGGAGATGCCAAAAGATTTTTAAAGGAAAATCTTGAAGTTAAAATATTGTTATACAGCGGCTCCCCGCTTTCAGTGGAAATACCCATGTTTGTAGAACTGACTATTGTAAAGACCGATCCCGGCTTTAAGGGAGATACTGCAAGCGGCGGCAGCAAACCTGCAGTCCTGGAATCAGGGGTTACCGTAAAAGTGCCTTTTCATCTGAATGAAGGCGACGTCATTAAAGTAGATACAAGAACCTCGGAGTATATCGAAAGGGTCAGGTAAGTTATATAAATAACCCCTCTAAATCCCCCCTTGACAAGGGGGGACTTAAGGGGGGTAAGAGTGAGGAAAAGAAAATGGAACTTGACGAGATAAGACAGCTCATCGAACTTTTAAAAGAGACAGATATTACCGAGCTTCAGCTCGAGAGAGAGGGTGCAAAGCTCAAGATCAAGAGAGAAAAATACTTGTCATCTTTTGAAGCTTTATCTCATCCCAAAAAACAGGAGGTCGCTGCGCCAGGGGAGAACAGGGCGGAAATTACGGAAGAGAGCAAACTGGTGACCATTACATCGCCGATCGTTGGAATATTTCACAGGTCGCCGTCTCCTGAAGCCTCGCCTTTTGTCGAGGTCGGCAACATGGTGAAAAAAGGGCAGACCCTCTGTATCGTTGAAGCCATGAAACTTATGAACGAAATAGAGAGCGATACCGACGGCATTATCTCAAAGATCCTTGTAGATAACGGTCAGCCTGTTGAATATGGTGAACCGCTTTTTCTTATTGAGCCGGCATGAAAATGCAATTAACAATTAATAATGAACAATTAGTAATTAAGGTTGATATTTTCCTTAATTCTTCATTACTCATTTATCATTGTTAATTCTCTGTGTCTCTGTGGTTAATCTTTATTATTAAAAGGATATATGCAATTATTTAAGAAGATACTTATAGCGAACCGGGGCGAGATAGCTGTCAGGGTTATCAGGGCATGCCATGAGCTCGGTATACATACTGTAGCTGTTTATTCAGAGGCGGACAAGGAAGCCCTGCATGTAAGGCTTGCTGATGAGGCCATATGCATCGGCCCGGCTTTATCATCTCAAAGTTATCTGAATATCCCTGCAATAATCAGCGCAGCTGAAATTACAGATTCAGAGGCTATCCATCCGGGTTACGGCTTCCTTTCCGAGAATCCGCACTTTGTAGAGGCCTGCACCTCTTCAAAAATTACATTCATCGGGCCTTCTGCAGAAAATATACGCACAGGCGGCGATAAATCACGCGCAAGACAGTTGATGAAGAGAAAAGGGATCCCGGTGGTGCCGGGAAGCGACGGCCCTGTGAGGGACGAAGAAGAAGCAGCGAAGAGCGCTAAAAAGATCGGATTTCCTGTAATTCTCAAGGCCTCTGCCGGCGGCGGGGGGCGGGGGATGAGAATAGTGCAGGAAGAGAAGGACCTTGCCTCCTTATATCACATGGCTCAAAAAGAGGCGTTTGCCGCTTTTGGAAACGGAGACCTGTATATTGAAAAATATATTCTGGAAATGAGGCATGTGGAAGTTCAGATACTTGCTGACAATAAAGGAAGCATGGTCTATCTCGGCGAAAGAGACTGCTCCATCCAGCGCAGACACCAGAAGCTTATCGAGGAGGCTCCGTATTTTCTTGCGAATGCCAAATTCAGAAAAAAGATAGGTGATATGGCTATAAAGGCTGCAAAGGCAATGAGATACAGAAATGCAGGCACTATAGAATTTATTCTGGACAAGGATGAACAGGTATATTTTATGGAGGTAAACACGAGGATACAGGTGGAACATCCTGTAACTGAAATGATCACTGGAATTGATATTATTAAAGAGCAGATCAGGATAGCTGCAGGCGCATTACTGCCGTTTAAACAGAACAATATAAAGTTGTCCGGTCACAGCATTGAATGCAGGATAAATGCTGAAGACCCTGAAAAGTTTATCCCTTCACCCGGGAAGATTACATTGTTCATCCCGCCGGGAGGACATGGGGTGAGGGTCGATACCGCAGCTTATACCGGGTGGACGGTCCCTTCAAATTATGATTCCCTTATTGCAAAGTTGATCGTTTATGGAAGGGACAGGGAAGAGGCTATCGCGAAGATGAAGAGAGCCTTGCGGGAATTTGTAGTTGAGGGGATCAAAACAACAATTCCATTCCATTTGAAGATCCTTGATAATCCCGAGTTCATCAGCGGTAATTTCACTACTAATTTTTTAGAGAAGTTTAATAAGCCAGTGTAGGGGCGTAAGTTTCTGGTCAACAATTTAAAAGGTTTTCTGTCATTCCGGCTTGTATTGATGATATCATTCCTAAACAACCCCATTTACCTTATCACCGACAGAATACTGTCAAAGCTTACCCATACTCAAATAACCATGAAAGCAATTGCCTCAGGCATCAGGACCATTCAACTCAGGGAAAAGCATATGTCAAAAAAAGAACTTTACAGCGAGGCCCTATCCATGCGTTCCCTCACTTTAAAATATAAAACAATATTCATTGTGAACGATCAAATAGATATCGCTCTTGCAGTAGATGCCGACGGCGTTCATCTCGGACAGGAAGATATGCCGGTTGAGGAAGCGAGAAAAATAATGGGGAAGAAAAAGATCCTCGGGGTATCAACTCATAGTTTAAAGCAGGCAATAAAGGCACAGGAAGGCGGCGCTGATTATATAGGATTTGGTCCGATGTTTAAGACTTCTACAAAAGATGCAGGTTTCCCCAAAGGACTGAAGGTATTGAGGGAAATAAGAAGACATGTCAAAATACCCATCGTCGCAATCGGAGGGATTGCTCCGGAAAATGTTTCATCTGTATTAGAGGAAGGAGCGGATGCGGCAGCTGTTATGTCGGCTGTATTAAAAGGCGATATTAAAGAGAATACGGCGAAATTATTAAAAGCGGTCAAGGTCTATAGTAAAATCTGAAACCTTCCATATAAGTTCAAAATTACAGATGATAACCAGCGGGTTTCCGGTGCTGTCCCTCATTATCTCGTTCTTGTCGCTGGTAGCTAAAAGCAGGTCATTGGGCTTTAATAATGAGCCGTCATAACCAACATCCTTGAGATTTTCTTTGACCTTATTTAACAGCAGGCGGCATTGAGTTTCATCGATAAGATCCTTAGTCACAGCCCTGGCAAGATCCACAGGAACATATAAGGTGCCTTTCTGCTGCGCTACCCACTGATCCGGGCCGTTATAGTAGCCTCTTATGGTAATGAAATTGTGGTTTTCCTGAAGGATGGGATTGCCTTCCGGATCCAGGATATTTTTATGTGATTCGTATCTTCTGGTGTCTGTTGAGGTCTCTATTTTGGATGTGCCGGTCATATATATCGCCCTCACGTAAACACAGGGTATGCTGAGCTGGTTCAGTTGATGAGCGATGCCGAATTCTTCAAAAGGGCTGTTGATGCCGAATTCACGTATCTTGGGATTATACCGTTCACCTTCTTCATCAGGCATCTCGCCGACACGTGAAGTTTCCCAGACAAGATGAATATTATCTTTGGTGATCGTATAAAATATCTCCTTGGTGTTTGAGAGTTTGATAGATGGGGTTTTTCTCCATCGTTCAGGGAGAAAATAGTCGAACAGGCGGGCATTCTTTCCAACGACCCACAGATGTCCGCCGGTGCTTTCTGCGTGACCATGGATATATGGCACACCGAATATCTCCATATTCGTCAAATGGTCCGGCATGGGGGTAGGGATAAAACGATCCCGTTGATCATCAAGATAGGAATGCCTTCTTGAGTCCTTGACCTCATCTTCGTGCTTCGGAGTGCGCAGGAGAAGTTCATAATCAACCAGTGAATATTTCCCTATATCAATAAGATTATATAAATAATATATTTGTTCTTTTGAGGAATCAGGCGCCTGTGTCTGTGCTATTTCTTTAATGCGTTCCAGGTCCAGTTCACTTATTATAATATGCTCAGGTTTCATATCTGCAACCAAATATCCCTTTTGTTCAAGGTCCGACATAACATTGCTATTGAGGGTTTTCAGATGATGAACACGTTCATAATCATCGACTGTGATGTGCTCGAAAACTTCGGGTAGATTGTAGCCTTCTATCCATTCGTAGATCATTTTATACTGTTTGAGTATATCGAGGTCTATACCGGGATGTTTTGCGCGTATGCGGTTGATCTTCGACTTGGACCTTCCGCTCTGCCATGTCTGCATCTTTTCAGGCGGGACGTATATGACCATAGGCCGCTGGGTATTTATCTTTAATTCTTTCGGGCCGTATTGGCCTTCGCGCATCTCCACAACTAAAGAGAACTCTTCCCACGGGCTATTAAACTCGGCGTCGCAGAATTCCTGCAAAGTATGCGTGTCTAAGGGGACGTCTTCACCTACACGGCAATTTTTATAGACCAGATTGAGGCTCCTGCCCTCAACTTCTTTTGTCGGCAGTTTATAGACAGAGCCGGTCCCTTTCAGTCTTATTCTTTTTAAGTTGAACCAGTCCGGTTCATACCAGTTCTCTATGTCAAAATGCTTTTGGTATGGTTCAGCAAATCTCGTTAAGTAAAGGTCCCCTCCGTCAGAGGTCTTAACATGTGCGTAAACCACACCAAGGACATTGACCAAAGTTTTTTTCTGTATTTTTATGTTCATAACTGACAGTGGTCCATTGGTTGGGAATTAGCCGCAAAAACATTCCAGTGAGGAATCTGAAAGGAAAGAGGCAACCTATCTTAACCGTTCTTTGAACTCCTTAAGCTGTTCCCTGAGCTCTTCAGGCAGACGTTTGCCGAAGGTTGCAAAATGTTTCTCAATGTCAGGAATTTCCGCCTTCCATTCATCCGGGTTTATGTTCATAAGCTCTTTCATGTTTTCAGGGGATATATTCAGACCGTTGAGATCTATATTTTTTTCATCAGGCAATAAACCTATCGAAGTTTTTTTAGCGTTTGCCTTACCGTCAACGCGCTCGCAAATCCATTTTAACACCCGGCTGTTGTCACTGAACCCGGGCCATAAAAATTTACCTTCTGAACTCTTTCTGAACCAGTTGACATAAAAGATCTTTGGGGCCTTGTTGCCAAGTCTCTTACCCATTTCAATCCAGTGCCTGAAATAGTCTCCCATGTTGTAACCGCAGAAGGGTTTCATCGCAAAGGGATCACGCCTGAGATTGCCGACAGCGCCTATATTTGCGGCGGTTGTTTCTGAGGCAGCGGTAGCGCCTAAAAATACGCCGTGATCCCAATTGTATGCTTCATAGACCAGGGGAACTACGTTCGTGCGTCTGCCGCCGAAAATAAAGATGTCAATGGGAACTCCTTCCTGCTTTTCCCAGTCTTTGCAGATCACAGGGCATTGAGATGCGGGAGCGGTAAAGCGTGCATTTGCATGGGCAGCCTCTTCTGTGCTCTCAGGAGTCCAGTCGCGGCCTTTCCAGTCGATCGCATGCTTCGGCTCATCGCCGTCCATACCTTCCCACCAGACATCGCCGTCATCGGTCAGGGCGCAATTTGTGAAAATAACATTCTCTTTCAATGTGTCCATTGCCATCGGGTTTGTGTTGTATGAAGTGCCGGGGGCAACGCCAAAGAAACCGTTCTCAGGGTTGATGGCATACAGACGTCCGTCAGGACCTATCTTCATCCATGCAATATCGTCTCCGATGCATTCGCATTTCCATCCAGGTATGGATGGCTGCATCATAGCAAGATTAGTCTTTCCGCACGCTGACGGAAAGGCCGCCGCAATATGGAACTGTCTTCCCGCTGGATTTGTCAGACGCAGAATCAGCATATGCTCTGCCATCCAGCCTTCCCGTCGTGCCATTGCAGAGGCAATACGCAGCGCGAGGCATTTCTTGCCAAGCAAAGCATTGCCGCCGTAGCCTGAACCGTAAGACCAGATAAGGTTTTCCTCGGGGAAATGACTGATATATTTTTTCTCGATCGGGGCGCACGGCCATTTTGAATCTTTCTGTCCCGGTGCAAGGGGCGCGCCTATTGAATGCAAGCATGGAATGAAATCGCCGTCAGTGCCGAGCAATTCAAGCACACGGGAACTCACGCGGGTCATAATGTGCATATTTACAACAACATATGGACTGTCGGAAATTTCAATCCCGATCTTTGCGATCGGAGAGCCGATAGGACCCATCGAAAAAGGGATCACATACATGGTGCGTCCTTTCATGCAGCCCTTGTAGAGATCCAGCATGATCTTTTTCAGTTCTACGGGATCGATCCAGTTATTGGTAGGGCCTGCTTCATCCTTTGAAGAAGTACTGATATATGTACGGTCTTCAACACGGGCCACATCGCTTGGATCAGACCGGAAGAGAAAACTGTTTGGGCGTGTTTTAAGAGGAATGGCTATACCGCTTTTAAGGAGTGTTTCGATCATCTGATCATATTCTTCTCTGGAACCGTTGCATATATGGATATTATCGGGCTGACAGAGATCAGCCACCTCCTTGATCCAGTTGCTGAGTTTTACATTTTTAACAGTGATATTCATGTGATTCTCCTTGAGAGGTCAGTTTTAATTTTGAATTATAACTATACAAATTATCATGTGAAAAAATCTACATGCTGGTTATAATTGGGTGCACGACAAATTTTTTGGTAAAGAGAATTAAGCACATATCCGATTCTCCCAGAAATCTTCCCAGCGATTGCTGAACAGGCAACAACGTAATGCAATAATATTATTTGCCCCTT
>JAGVGM010000077.1 GCA_020057065.1 Thermodesulfovibrionia bacterium | reverse complement strand
GGTTTTTACAGCTCTGGGGGCATCGGCAACTTATCTTGGCACCTTTCTATTTAACAACAAGAAGACAATTGAGGTAGTCGGGGGTGTAATCGTTATTGCTTTTGGGATACACTTAACCGGAATCTTGAAAATAAAATACCTGGAATATGAAAAGAGATTCCACCTGAAATATAAACCTACCAACCTCTTCGGTTCGTTGGTTGTGGGGGTAGCATTTGCTATTGGATGGACACCCTGTATAGGCCCCATATTAGGGGGAATGTTAACATACGCTGCAATGCAGGATACGGTTTATCAAGGTATGTCTCTTTTGGGTGCCTACTCCATTGGATTAGGTATCCCTTTTATCATTACAGGTCTGTGTATAGGTGCATTTTTAGGTTTCTTTCAAAAGGTGGTGAAGTATTCAAGGGTTATATCTATAGCAAGCGGTTTACTGCTCATTACGGTTGGTATCCTCATTATGACTAATAACCTCAATATAATCCAGTCTATCTTTGGAACCTAACGGCTGCTGACATCTGAACGCTTACCAGTAAAGGAGAAAAGATATATGCCAATCTATGAATACCGATGTGGTAAATGTAACCATGTGTTTGAAGAATTACAGAAGATGGGCGAAGGAAATGAAGCCCTTGTCTGTCCTCTATGTAAAGAGCCTCAACCTGAAAAATTATTGTCCTGCTGCAATTCTATAGGGGGGTCAGAGAGTTCATCTTTCGCTTCTGTGCCATCATCCCCGTCTTGCGGTTCCAGCGGTTTTTCTTGAGGTTCATAACAGAAACCGTAGTATACGGTTCTTAACCCTCTTTCTACACGAAGTTATATTCAACAGATGTTGCAGATTGTCTGAGAATACACTATTCTACAATACGCATCTTGATAAGAAACAGGACATCAAAAAGCAAGACCTGACTCCTATGATATTATAAGAGAATTTCCTGTCAAGAGAATTTCCTTGACAAAATCCAATTAGCTATACTAAAAGTAACTGTATTGTTATATTGTTAATCCTACAGGTATCCAATCATCCTAACAGAAAGCGTGAATAACAATGGAAATGGAAAAAACCCAGGCTAGCGTGGTAATAATCGCTCGTCAGTTTAATCCTTCCATTATCAGCCAATACTGGTTGATAAAAAACAACATTCTTACGGAAGAAGAATTTGAGGCCGGCAGCATTTTTTCACCTGTCATGGTCAATATACAATCTAAAAAATGCAATATCTTAATTTTACCCGATCAACTTCAATTCATACCTAAAACGGATTCAGAATCCGAACAGGAATTAGTAACATCTAAACTCGGGAATATTATTAAACTATTACCACATACGCCATTTGTTGCTGCAGGGCTCAACTTTTCCTGGCATATACACCGGGATGACATATCAATAAGTGCTTTAAGTCGGAATCTGTTCTTTCGAGAAGGAAGCCCGTTATATCTGGCTTTTAACACAGAGGACGCGCACTTTGGGGCATACATGAGCAAAGACGTTATCGGCTGCCGTTTGAAACTGGATGTCAAACCCGTCACTATCAATCTCCCAGAAGCACCGATTGAACGCTTACAATTCGCATTTAATTTTCACCTTCAACTGGCCGAAGATAATAAGGTAGACGATATTTTATGTTTACTGTCAAAATGGAATGAGGCCCGGGAAATATCCTCCGCGATGGTGCAAAGCGTAACAGATCAGGATAACTAATCATGCAAAGATCTACTGATGCAATTCCTTACATGGATTTTAACAAAAATCCCGGACTGCTTTCCCTTATTGCCCAGTACAGACTGGACGAATGCGAAACAACAAGGGAAACAGATCATGTAATCTTGCCTTCTGGAAAAGGAATAGCTGATATAAAAGCTCATCTTCAAAGTGATATCTTAAAAATGCCCTCAACTTTTCCGATGTCCTTTTTTATCAAACGGTTATCTGCCATACTTATTAATGAAACCTCACAAGCAATCATCGAGCCTGATGCGATAGAGCAACTGCTGAATTATTTGAAGCAAGAAGAATCCTTTGATAGCATTACCGATATAAAACTTTCTGGAGATGAAAAAGAATTCTGCCAACGTCACGGTGTGTTACAGTACATACCAGAAGCATTAAAAATCATCAAGTGTAGTTTTTCTAATATTAACACAATCTATACAGAACTTTTACAAGATCCGGATTCTAATGAACAATGGCTTGTCATTAATGTTGAGGTCAAAGGTGAAATCGAAGATATTCTTGACATGTATGATAAATATACAGGTGAATGGGTATCAAGAGTGCCATGGCCTCAGCGGGGAAAAATAAGACTATCTTACATCATTATTTGAGCAATGGATCCACGAGATTTTCTTCAAATTGCTACGAACCTGTCGAATGGCAGCAAGCCGGCAGAATTTCGAACAGCCATAAGCCGTGCTTACTATGCTGCCTATCATGTAGGCGTTGGATTCCTGAATGGTATGGATTGTCACATCAGTGAATGGCCAAGCGGTCATGCCGAAGTCAGTCGAGATCTTAATAACTGTGGTAACCATGAACTAACAAAAGCTGGCTCTCAGCTTACAGATCTTTACAGTAAAAGAATTGTGGCCGATTATAAGCTCAACAAAACCAAATATGATGATCAACAAAACACTCAAGCCACTGTAATGCAAGCAGAACGAATAATCGGAACCTTGGATCAATACGTTTCAAGCCCAAGCCGGATTGAAATTGCCAAAGCAATCAAAGAATACCGCAAAAAAGTTTCCCGCTAATTTAAAACGCCTCTATATTGGCAGCCAGCCATTGGCATCGAATAAATTAAACTCTCTTTATGCCAAAATTGCTATTAAAAATTTAGATTTGCATTGATAAAGACGATAACCTTTAGTATGGTACATCCATCTATACCTAAGAGTACTGCTCATATCAAGAATTTTGACAGTTAAGAGGTAAATGATGCCGGAACATATTCGCTGGGGGATTGACAACCCGCATCCGTTGTCGCAGATGAGGACGGAGTTGGTCTGGGAAGGGAAGTATGATGAATATGGCAACCGGCGGACAGTGGATATTGCCGGATGCGCTATGCCGATGCAGAGGATCGAGACGATTGACGAGCCTGCTTCCCGCCTTATGTCCCAGGGTAGTCTGTTTGACGCTACGAAAGCCCACCGGGATGATTTCCGGAATATGCTCATTTGGGGCGACAACAAGCTGGTCATGGCAAGCCTGCTGAAGGATTTCAAAGGAAAGGTCGACCTCATCTATATTGATCCACCCTTCGACGTCGGGGCGGATTTCACGATGGATATCCCCATCGGCGATGAGAAGGAGACTGTCGGGAAAGACCAGTCCACCCTGGAGATGGTGGCCTACCGAGATATGTGGGGGAAAGGAACGGATTCATACCTGCACATGATGTACGAGCGACTCAGCTTGATGAAGGAGCTGCTGAGTGAGCAAGGGGGCCTTTACGTCCATTGCGACTGGCGAATGAACCATCTATTGCGTGGTGTACTTAATGATGTCTTCGGGAGGGATAACTTCCGCAATGAAATAGCACGCCAGTCTGTATTCGCCCATAACGACGCCAAGCAATATGGGCGCAATTCAGACGTGATTCTGTTTTACGTAAAGAGCCCGGCTTACACATGGAATGTTCCTTATCAAGCTTATGATGAGGAATACTTGGAAACTAGTTTCCGTTTAGTCGAGTCGGGAACCAGCCGCCGTTACCAACTTGTCTCTCTGAATGCTCCAGGTGGTGGTCCGCCGAAGTTTTTTTGCGGCAAGATGCGAACACCTCCAGCTGGGCGCCACTGGGCGGGCACTCTCGGCAAATCGATCGAGCAGTTAGAGGTAGAAGGTAGAATAGTAATCTCGCAAAACGATGTGCCGAGAGTGAAATACTACCTCGACGAAATGAAAGGCAAGCCCTGCCAGACCCTCTGGACAGATGTTATTGACCCACAATCACAGTCCGACGAGCGACTTGGATATTCCACCCAGAAATCCGAAGCCCTCATTGAACGCATTATAAAAGCTTCCTCAAATGAAGGCGACCTCGTGGCTGATTTCTTCTGCGGTTCCGGTACGACAGGAGCCGTGGCGGAGCGTCTGGGCCGTCGCTGGATCATGGCCGATCTGGGACGCTTCGCCATCCACACGAGTCGCAAGCGGTTGATCGAGCTGCAACGAAAACTTCATGAAAAGGATCAGCCATATCGGGCCTTTGACGTATACAACCTGGGACGTTACGAACGGCAATGGTGGCAGAAGGAACACTTGAAGGGGGCTGATGACGAACACCGCAAGGTCATTCTGGGTTTCTACAAGGCAGAACCGTTGCCCAATCCGACTGATCTACTTCATGGGAGGAAGGGTCGTGCCCTGGTTTTTGTAGATGGCATCGACAGCATCCTCACCCGGAATGAAGTGAGGTCCGTAGCTCAAGCGTCAAAAGAGGCCGGTGCGAAAGAAGTCCACTGCCTTGCCTGGGAATTCGAGATGGACCTCCGACTCATATGCCACGAAATCGAAGCGGCGGAAGATGTCCAGATCAAGCTTATCCCCATCCCCCGCGAGATAATGGAAAAAAACCGCACCAACCC